>CAJYKO010000293.1 GCA_913775215.1 uncultured Devosia sp.
AAGACCCGGCGCAGTTCCTTATGGCGTCTGTCTGAGGGAAATTGGCAGATGGTGTTTCACCAGGGAACGCCTATACCGCTCGCCTGACAATCACACCTTCAATGTGCCCCCACGCCCTGGCGACACATCAACCCTGATCCACCCATCCCCATCCCGCCGCCCTATCAACTCGACCCGCGCGCCGCTCTCAAAACTATAGAGCAGATCCGCGCCCATCTGATATGGCCCCGGCGCCGCGTCATGGGCCGCGAGATAATGCCGCCCGATCGCGCCGCGCGCCGCCGCAGGCAGAGCCGCATCCACCGCTGCCCAGGCCTCCGCGTCATCGAGCACCGCCCGCCCGCGCGGATAAAATATCGCCGAGCCACGCGACGACCCCAGTTCCCCATAGTGGATCACAAACGCATCCAGCCCCGGCCGCCAATCCGGCACATATCGAATGCGCGCCGCGTCCGCCTTGGGATGCAGCACGCCATAATAAGCCGCCAGATGCAGTTGCGCCGCCAATGCAAACTCAGCCTCGGCGTCATTGCCCAACGCGATCAGCACCGCTTCCATCCCCGGCACCACGGCGCGGATTTCCGTCGCCGCCATCGCGGCAAGATCGCTCCGCCCCGCGCGCCAGAGACGGCGCACCGCATCAGGATGGTCCCCCGCCAATTCATGCACGTGAAAATCGATACCGTTGAACGGCAGGTCACGCGGCTCCGGCCCCTTCCGCCGCTCGATAATGTCGAGCATCCACGCAAGCGGCTCAAAGCCGAGATTGTCGAAATCGGACTGCAAGAACCCCGTCGAAGACCAATAGGGCCCAGCAATTCCGGGCCGCTCGAGTTCCTTCGCCGTCAGCGCCGCAATGAAATCGGCATCGAAATAAGGCCCGTCCGCGTCTTGCGACTCGCCGGCCCCCACCCGCCCCAAGACATGGGCGGCGCAAGCCCGCACGTGATTCGATGGATGATCGAGAATTTCAGGTAGGCCCACACCATCCCAATCGCCGATCCCACCAATAAGGATAATCAGGCCTTCGACCCGCTCGGCCAGCGGCCCCGCGCTGCGTGACAGCAAGTGCCGCAGCCATGGCAGAATGACCTGCGGATAGGGCTCGCCATCCCCCTTGTAGCGCAGCTCATGGAGGAAAACCGCGATGACATCTTCATGTCGCTGCGCGCCCTTGTCGACGACCCCAAGCAGCCACCGCGCCCGCTCCAGCTTGGCCGCGATCGCCGCTTCACTGTCATCATAGACTTGCGAATATTCCGACCAGAACACGGCCATCGCGAGCCGTTCGACCGCCGCCGCGCGCGTCTCGGCCTCTTCAGCCTCGACGAGCGCCGCGACACCTTCATACCAATCGGGCCAGTCCTTGGCCTTGAATTGATGTAGCGGCGCCTTGAGAAGGGATTTGCTTGCGGTCTTGTCCATCCCGCAAGCCTAGCAAGGCATCTGACGATTTTGAGGCAGGCTCAGGCTCGCTCTTCCCAGACCTTGGCCAATTCGACGATCGTTTGCACCGCCCGCTCCATATCCTGCCGGCTCACCCATTCGAGCGGCGAGTGGAAGGCGTGCCCCCCGGCAAAGATATTGGCGGTCGGCAGGCCCATGAACGATAGGCGCGAGCCATCCGTGCCGCCGCGGATCGATTTTTGCACTGGCGTCATCCCAGCCCGACGGATCGCCTCGGCGGCGTTCTCGATGATTGCGGGGTGCTGGTCGAGCACCTGCTTCATGTTCCGATATTGCTCATGCGTCGTGATCGCGTAGCGCGAGCCGGGGAAATCGGCGAGCACCGCGCGCGCAAGTTCATCGACCATATCCCTCTTTTGCAGAAGACCTTCCTCGGTAAAATCGCGGATGATCATCTTGATGACGGCTTTTTCCATCGAGCCGGTGACTTCGGTCGGATGCACGAAGCCATCCCGGCCTTCAGTGCCCTCGGGCGATACATCGCGGGGCAACCGCGCGAGGATTGCCCCGGCGATCTTGATGGCGTTTTCCATCCGATCTTTGGCATAGCCGGGATGGATCGCAACGCCGGTGATTTCGAGCGTCAGCCCATCTGCCGAAAAGCTCTCGTCCTCGACATGCCCGGCAGTGCTGCCGTCCATCGTATAGGCAAAGCGCGCGCCGAGTTTATCGAGGTCCGCCTTATCCACCCCGCGCCCGATTTCCTCGTCCGGTGTAAACAGCAGTTTTATCGTGCCGTGCCGGATCGATGTGTCGTCGAGAAGGATTTTGGCCGCCGTCACGATCTCGGCAAGCCCCGCCTTGTCATCGGCCCCGAGCAACGTCGTACCATCGGTCGTCACGATGTCATTGCCGATCTGGTTTTTCAGCTCGGGATGCTCGGCCACCCTGATGACCCGCCCGGAATTGCCAAGCGCAATATCGCCGCCCTGATAATTGCTGACAATTTTCGGCTGCATTCCGGTCCCCGAAAAGTCGGGCGCCGTGTCCATATGCGAGCAGAAGCAGATGACGGGAACGTCCTTATCGGTATTGGCCGGCACGGTCGCATAGACATAGCCATGCTCGTCCATATGCGCGTCGCTGAGCCCAATCGCCAGCAGCTCCTCGACCAGCACGCGCCCCAGATCCTTCTGCTTTTCCGTCGAGGGCTGGCTCGGCGAATCCGCGTCGGATTGCGTATCGATGACGACATAACGGAGGAAGCGATCGAGAACGGTATCGGTCATAAAACTATCCGGCAGATAAAAGACAGTGCTTCAGCATAGCTCGGCAAAGGTCCGAGGCACACCCGGCGAGCGCCGATCTGCCCGCCCAAAATCTCACGTCTGCCCGCCCAAAATATTGATGGCATAGGCGAGAATGCCGATATTGAAGGCAAAGGCGGCCATGGAGTGGATTAGGACGACGCGCCGGAAATGCCCGCTTTCGACGCTCACATCGGAGGTCTGGAAGGTCATGCCGAGGGTGAAACTGAAATAGAAAAAGTCCCAATAGTCCGGCGTATCCGCTTTGGGAAAATCGAGCCCACCGCGATCGGCCCCATCCGCCTGTCCATAATAAAGATGGGCATAGTGGAGCCCGAAGACCAGATTGGCAAAAAGCCAGGAGAGCGCCAACGTCACCAGCACCAGCGGAATTTCTCCGGCTGGGCTGCTCTTGTCCCCGACCAGCGTGCCGATCGAAACAAGGATCACCAGCACAATGACGAGGGTGACGGCAAGCAGCCCCGTCCGGTTCGTATCATTCTCGGCTGCCCGCTGACGCATGTCGCGCGCGTCCTCTCCGCGCAGCCGGAGGAGGAAAAGCAGAAACACCACGCAGCCGGCATCAAACCCAAACAGCAGCGCCTCCCACACCGCCAGTCCGCTGACGGCCGCGCCGATCGTCACCAAAACCAGCACTATGGCAAAGGCAATAAAACTCGGCGGCGCGACATGCGCACGTA
>CAJYKO010000294.1 GCA_913775215.1 uncultured Devosia sp.
CTCGAAGAAGAGCTACGGCATGTACGAACAGGCGCTGCGCCTGGATGCCGACAACCTCATCCATCTGGAGCTCGGCAGGCCGGTGCACGACACCCCCGCCGTGATAAAGGAGGCGGCGATCACGGCGCTGTGCGAGGGCCATGTCCATTATGGCGACATGATGGGCGAGCGGGCTCTTCGCTCGGCGCTGTCCGTCAAGCTGCGCGACTTCAACGCGATCGATGCGTCGCCCGACGAGATCCTCGTCACCAATGGCCTGACGCAGGGCTCTTTTGCGGCCTTCATGGCGCTGGTGAACCCGGGCGACGAAGTCATTCTGCTTGATCCCTATTACCCGCAGCATGTCGGCAAGATCGAGCTGGCGGGCGGCCGGATCGTCACCGTCCCGCTCGACGCGGCCGACGATTTTGCGATCCGCGCGGACTGGATCGAAGCCGCGATCACTCCAGCGACGCGCATGATCGTGATCGTCAATCCCGCCAATCCGACCGGGCGCGTTTACACGCGTGCGGAGCTCGAAGCGCTCGCCGACGTCGCCATCCGCCACGACCTGATCGTCGTATCGGACGAGGTGTACGAGTATATCACCTTTGGTGCCCGCCACATCAGCATCGCGTCGCTGCCGGGCATGCGCGAGCGCACGGTATCGCTGTTCGCCTTTACCAAGGCCTATGCGATGGACGGCTGGCGGCTCGGCTATGCCGTGGCGGCCCCCGAGATCATGGCGGGGCTGGTCAAAATCTCGACCAGCGCGGTCACCCATGTGAACAGCTTCATCCAGTTCGGCGCGCTGGCGGCCGTTACCGATGGCGCGGCCGAGATGCAGGCGATGGTGGACGACGACCGCCGGAAGCGGGATCTGGTCGTCAGCCGCCTCAATCAGATGCCGCAGGTCCGCTGCGCCGAACCGCAGGGCACGATCTATGCCTTCCCGGACATCAGCGCGACCGGCATTCCCGCACAGCAGCTAGCCGAGCGTCTCCTCCACGAGGCGCATGTCGTGGTCGAAGCCGGCAGCTTCTATGGCACCGTCGGCGAGGGCCATCTCAGGATCTGCTTCGGGTCCGAGCCGGAAGACCGGATCGCCGAAGCCATGGATCGCCTCACCCGCTTCTTCAACGCGCTTTGATCGAAGGGCTGGGTCGATTGCGGAGAATACCAGCAGGCGGATGATTCCCGTTTCGCCATCGCTGTGTTTTTTAGCAGCGTGATGAAGCGAGGCTCGACCTTTGGCTGATATACTTATGTGTCGGAACGGTTAATCTCAGGTTGGGGGCAATAACGGCAGCTTCGGCAGCTGTCGTACAGGGATCGGGTGGAGCGGATGGCATCGGCGAGTGATCAGGCAGTGAAGACGACGAAGGGCAACATGGGGGAGCCCGGGGATCGCAGCGTCTACGATCCCAGCAATCCGAGCTTCCGGCTGGAGAACTCGCCCTTTTACCTGATGGCGCACGCCGACTTCAAATATCATGAAGACATGGACAAGGTGCTGCATAAGCACGGCGTGTCCAAGCCGATCTACCGCGTGATGACGGTGCTGCGCGAACGCCAGCCGGCCAGCATCGGCATGATCGCCGAAGCCGCGCTGACCAAACGTTCGACCGTCAGCCGGATCATCGACCGCATGGCGGAACAGGGACTGGTTTCTACCGAACCCAATGCGGAGGACAACCGCGTCACCGAGGTCAGGCTGACCGGGGAGGGCCACCAGTTGCTCGCCAAGCTGACCCCGATCGTCGGGCGGCAGTTCGTAAGGGCGATGGAAGGGGTCAGCGACCGTGATCTCGGCGTGTTGCTCCGCACCTTGCAGAAGATCAGCGCCAACCTGTCGAAGCTACCGATCGAGTAGGCCGCCTTCGGCCGTCTCACCCGTCAGGCCCAGCCGGGCCGCGACCGTTTCGACCGGCGTGCCCGGCTTCACGAGCAGCCATCGTCCGGGCGAACGCGCGTCGATCGCGACCACGCGGCCCTTTGGGCAAAGCTTGAGACAGGGCGTGTCGATGACGCCATAGTCGGCCTTACGGCCCTTACGGCGGTTGCCGAGCGCCCGCAGCGCCTTTGCCAGCGGCACGCGTTCGTCGGGGCCGAAGCCCCCACCGACGCGTTTGCTGCATTTTCGGCAGACGAGCGCGACGCCCGTCCAGTTCGACTGCACATGATCCGGCATGGTGTTGCAACGCCCGAACGCTCGATCGGGCCCGCCTCCGCCGCTCTCAGCCATAAAAAAGGGGCGACATCGCTGCCGCCCCTTTTCGTCCCTGAAGTGCCGAAGGCGATCAGCCGTTCAGCGCATCCTTGAGCGCCTTGGCGGCGGTGAAGGAGATCTTCTTGGATGCAGCGATCGTCAGCGTCGCGCCGGTGGCCGGGTTGCGGCCTTCGCGTGCGGGACGGTCGGTGACCTTGAACTTGCCGAAGCCCGGCAGCGAAACTTCTTCGCCCTTCTGGGCTGCGTCGGTGATGGCCTTGAGAGCCGCGTCGAGGACGCGCTTGGCAGCGGCCTTGTCGATCCCCTGTTCGGCGGCGACAACGCCAGCGATGTCGGCAGTGTTCATGATCACTCCTGGTCTTGCTTGATGAAAATCCCTTTGCGCCGGGGTCCGACGCAAGGCGCCTCTTGTGCGCGGCTCTTCCTTGTGGAGCACTTGGAAAGTCGCCCGAAATCAGGAAAAAAACGGGTCGGGAGCGTTTTCCACAGCTTTTTTTCGACGAGATGCCCCGTCTGCGCGCCACAACCCCGTTCAGCCAGGATCAATTTTCGGGATCGAGTGTCGAAACGAGCAGCTTGTCGATGCGCCGGCCGTCCTTGTCCACGATCTCGAACCGCCAAGCCTTGTAGTCGAACGACTCGCCGGTAATCGG
>CAJYKO010000295.1 GCA_913775215.1 uncultured Devosia sp.
CGGCCCACCGGCGCCATCGATCCGGCGACCGGCAAGGCTGTCGGCGCGGATGATCCGTTCTTCGTCGGCGTCAACAACGAACTGGCGGACAAGGGATTCCTCGTCACGACCGCCGCGCAGCTCATCACTTGGGCCCGCACGGGCTCGCTCATGTGGATGCAGACGGGTCTGGCCTGCTGTGCTGTCGAAATGATGCAAATGTCGATGCCGCGCTACGATGTCGAGCGTTTTGGCACCGCCCCGCGCGCTTCGCCACGTCAGTCCGACGTTCTCATTGTTGCCGGCACGCTGACCAACAAGATGGCCCCTGCGCTCCGCAAGGTTTATGACCAGATGCCGGAGCCGCGTTACGTCATCTCCATGGGCTCCTGTGCCAATGGCGGTGGCTACTATCACTATTCCTATTCGGTGGTGCGCGGCTGCGATCGCATCCTCCCGGTGGACATCTACGTCCCGGGCTGCCCTCCGACCGCCGAGGCGCTTCTTTATGGCATTCTGCTGCTGCAAAAGAAGATTCGCCGCGACGGCACGATCGAGAGATAGGGCGTGGCATGACCGACACTGTTGAAACTGTTGAGCCTGTCGTTCAGGTCCATCCGCTGGTCGCCCTCGGCGAACATATCAGTGCGTCGCTTGGCGATGCAGTCACCGGCTTCGAGGTTGGCTTTGGCGATCTCGCATTGACCGCAAAGCGTGAATCGATCGTCGAGGTCGCCACCTTTCTCCGCGATGATCCAAAGTGCCGCTTCATCGCTTTTGTCGATGTGTGTGGCGCAGACTATCCGGCGCGCGAATTCCGCTTCGACGTTATCTATCATCTGCTCAGCCCGCACTTGAACCAGCGCATTCGTATCAAAATCGAAACCAATGATTCGACTGCCGTTCCGTCGATCTCTGGCGTATTCCCGGGTGCCGATTGGTTCGAGCGCGAAACCTACGATCTCTACGGCGTGCTGTTCTCCGGCCACCCGGATCTGCGCCGTATCCTGACCGACTACGGTTTTGACGGTCATCCGCTGCGCAAGGATTTCCCGCTGACTGGCTTTGTGGAAGTGCGCTACGACGAAGAGCGCCACCGCGTGGTCTATGAGCCGGTGTCGTTGCCGCAGGAATTCCGCTCGTTCGATTATTTGTCGCCATGGGAAGGTACGGATTACGTGCTGCCCGGTGACGAGAAGGCTAAGAACTGATGTCCGAAGTCGACGTTCGCAATTTCACGATCAATTTCGGCCCGGTTCACCCCTCGGCCCACGGCGTGCTGCGCATGATTATCGAGCTCGATGGCGAGCTCGTCGAACGTGTCGACCCGCATATCGGCCTGCTTCACCGCGGCACCGAAAAGCTGATCGAATATAAGACCTATCTCCAGGCGGTGCCCTATTTCGATCGCCTGGACTACGTGGCACCGATGAACCAGGAGCATGCCTTTGCCCTGGCCGTCGAACGCATGCTCGACATCGAAGTGCCGCGCCGCGGCCAGTTGATCCGCGTGCTCTATGCCGAAATCGGCCGTCTCCTCGCCCATTTGCTGAATGTGACGACGCAGGCCCTGGACATTGGCGCGCTTACGCCCCCGGTCTGGGGCTTCGAGCAGCGTGAAAAGCTCATGATCTTTTATGAGCGCGCATCCGGCGCACGCATGCACGCCGCGTATTTCCGCCCCGGTGGGGTGCATCAGGATCTTCCCCAGGCCCTGATCGACGACATCGAGGCCTTCTGCGAGGAGTTTCCCAAGCCACTCGAGGACATCGATACGCTTTTGACGGAAAACCGCATTTTCAAGCAACGCAATGTCGATATCGGCATCGTCCCGCTTGAAGAAGCATGGGGTAGGGGCTTCTCTGGCGTCATGGTTCGCGCCTCCGGCGCCGCCTGGGACCTGCGCAAGGCACAGCCTTACGACGCCTATGCCGAGATGGATTTCGACATCCCGACCGGCGCCAATGGCGACTGCTATGATCGTTACCTCGTCCGCATGGAAGAGATGCGCCAGGCGACCAAGATCATGAAGCAGTGCGTCCAGAAGCTGAACGCGCCGGAAGGCAAGGGGCCCGTGTCCTCCGTCGATGGTAAGGTCGTTCCGCCCAAGCGTGGCGAGATGAAGCAGTCGATGGAAGCACTGATCCATCACTTCAAGCTCTATACCGAGGGCTACAAGGTCCCGGCCGGCGAGATTTATGCGGCCGTCGAAGCGCCCAAGGGCGAATTCGGCGTCTATCTCGTGGCAGATGGCACCAACAAGCCCTATCGCTGCCATATCCGCGCGCCGGGCTTTGCCCATCTGAGCGCCATGGATTGGCTTTGCCGCGGGCATATGCTCGCTGACGTGACGGCGATCCTTGGGTCGATTGATATTGTGTTCGGAGAGGTTGATCGCTGATGAGCGTGCGACGCCTTGCAGACGAGTCGGTTCAACCGGCAAGTTTCGCCTTTAGTGCAGAAAACCAGGCCTGGGCCGAAAAGCGTATTGCGCTTTATCCCACTGGCCGCCAGCAGTCTGCTGTCATCCCGCTGCTGATGCGGGCACAGGATCAGGACGGCTGGGTATCCCGCGCGACCATCGAAAAGGTCGCCGAGATGCTCGGCATGGCCTATATCCGCGTGCTCGAAGTTGCGACCTTCTACACCCAGTTTCAGCTCCAGCCCGTCGGCACTCGTGCCCACGTTCAGGTCTGCGGCACGACGCCGTGCATGCTGCGTGGGGCAGGGGAATTGATCGAGGTCTGCAAGAGCAAGATCCACCACGATCCGCACCATCTCAACGCAGATGGCACCCTCTCGTGGGAAGAAGTCGAATGCGCCGGCGCATGCGTCAACGCACCGATGGTCACCATCTATCACGACACCTATGAAGATCTGACCGCTGGTCGCCTCGAAGAAATCATCGACGCCTTCCATGCCGGCAACGGCGCCAGCATCAAGCCGGGCACCCAGATCGAGCGTCTCAATGCCGCTGCCGAAGGCGGTCAGACGACGCTGCTGGAAGCGCCGACCGCCAAGCGTGAAAAGTTCGTGCCGCCTCCGGCCCCTGAAGTTTCAACGCCTGCTGCAGCTCCCGCCGCAGCACCTGCACCTGCTGCAGCTCCAGCCGCAACCAAGACTGCAGAGCCCGACAACGCAGCCCGTCCCAAGGACGTGAGCGAAGAAAACGCGCCTGTTCTCAAGGGCACGCCAAGCGAAGCCAAGGTTTCCGAGGCCAAGGCCGAAGGCGAACGCAAAGCCGCCGGCGCAGCCTCCAAGGCCGACGGCACGCCGAATGCAGAAATGCGGCCCGGCGCAACCGGCGCCGAATCCGACGCCGGCAAGTTCGATGGTGGCAAGGCTCCGGGCAAGACGTCAGCAGAAGCGCCCGCGGGCGATGCTACCGGCACCTCGGTCAAGCAGGCCACCAAGAAGGTTGTTGCCGCGCCTGCCGAAGGGCTGAGCCCAACTGCCGAAACTGGTGGCCCGACCCCGCTGTTCCAGA
>CAJYKO010000296.1 GCA_913775215.1 uncultured Devosia sp.
CACATCGCGATACCCGAAAGCGTGTCGACGCTGCCGCCCGACGCCCCGCATATCCGTGCGGTGCCGCAGACCGCTTTCGATACGCCCCCGGGTTCGCTGCCGCCGATTCCGCCGGTGCCATGTCTGATAGCGTTACCGGCTGCCATCTCGCCAGGCGGAACCGTGCCGATCCTTTCGAACATCGGGGCTTCCGCGCCCGCAGTGCCAGAGCCCCCGCCGCTGACGAGTATCGGCAAGGCACCGCCGATCCTGCGACGAATGGCTCCGTTGCACGACATCGGATCGCCCGCACCGATCTCCGACGCGCTGCCCAGCCTGACGAAACTCGGCAAGAAAGCACTCGCGATCCCCGCTGTCCCGCCGGTCTACCGTATCGGCGCCGTCGTCCCGAGCATGCCGAGCCCCCGGTTCGCACTATGGGATATTGGGCCAGACCTCGCCCACGATGTCGACGACGACGCGACCCAAAAGGATCTGCTGGCAGCGGTCGAGTGCGAAACTGTCCGGCGCGAAGAAGTGGCATCGGCAAAACCGCTCGACCCCTTCGGCGGCATGCCGGAATCCCGGCCTCACCCGGAATTTGAGAAACTGCTGTCGCTCCTGCAAAAGCAGCCGGATCTGCTCACGATTCACGAGGGGCAGATGTTCCCCAGCGACGCGCTCCCGGTACGCCTTCGAAAGGCCCTGCATGGCTACGCCCTCAACCTCCGTGCACGCGCGATGATAGTGAATGCCGTCAGGAATGCGACAACTCGTGCAGCGGAGCGCAAAGCCGTTAAGCCACCTGCGCTTGCCTCGGCTCGCGCAGCAGCGCAGATAGCGCAAGAGGAAACGCAGCGATGACAACGATGCGACTGAAGCTCGCCTCGATCTCAAGCAGTCAAAGTATACGTGATGCCATGCAGATCGAATTCCGCATGCTTGCCGCTGCATGAGCATGATAGGTGGACGGGGCGATCGGCAAAACCCAGCGGATCGGCTCGACTCCGTACACCTTGCGATGCCCGTCGACGAACGACACCATCGCCTCGCTCGGCGGTCGAGCTCCGCTATCGCAAAATACGCCGACGGCTTCCTGAGGATCTCATTGACCTGGCGCAGTGCGCGGTTCTTCCCCTAAAGCGCATTCATCCGGTTGACGACGTCGCTCGGCACCCGGCGCGCATGCCAATATCGACCTTGGCCTCTTCACCCACTCGTGCAGCGTCTGCCCCGCGCACCTGATCTTCGCCGCGATCAACACCACTGCGGACCAACGCGACGGGTGATCTTTCTTAAGGTCCAACATCATCCGCGCCGCGCGCAGCTCAGGCGAAAGCTTGTTGGTCGTCTTGCTCGTCAAGGCCCCTTCCCCTCCGGAAGTTGGGCCCTCCGACAAACCCGGCGCGGTTCAGTTACAGCTTGCGATGCTCCCCCATAGCGTATCAATCCGGCGAAAACGCCAACCTCAATTTGCTGCCGTCAAATTACATCGAGCTGCGCCGAAGTTTTGAGTAAGCCTCCATTGCTAGCCAATTTGTCACAAGTCCCTGAAAACCTTTGTCGTTCATGAACCTAGCAAAGATTTCTTCGTTCTGATCCATGCGTTCAACGAAGAGTGCTTCGAGTAGGTTCTTAAACAGCAATTCGAATTTCTCGCCAGGATTCGCAATAGCTGCTTGGCGAAGGTTTGCGTCGGCAAGCGCGGCCTCTACGAGCTGATCGAAAAACAGCTGGTCGGCATTGTTGAAGTCTGTGCCGAAGCGATCATTCACCACGTCAATGAGCCGGGAAAGGGACACTTCTTCCTCGCGCGCCACCTTCGAGCCAACAGAGGACGGGCCGTCGAGCTTATTGGCAGTCCCTTCAGACAGGCTGATTGAGCCCTCACTGACCTTCTGAAGGCGATAATAATCGAGCCGGATCTCGTCATCGAACTGGTAGGATGGGCTGCCGCTCCTCTTGGGGAGCTTCGCAGCCAGATAGCGCAGGAAAACATACAACTTCTCTAGATCCGAGTCCTGATATGGGATAATCTGACTTAAGAAGCTGTAGAGACTACCATATGCGAGGATTCTTCCGCGCAACACCTCAGCCTCAGCCGGATCAGATTTCGCAAGGGCAGAGAAATTGGATACTGACCGATCGATAATGGCATTCATTTTTTGGTGATCGGCCGGGCTCTGCTTCAGTTTCGGCTTGAAGTATGTCTCTGAGAAGAGGTTCACGTCGTCTAGGAGGTATATCCCGCTCGAGTCAACTTCGACCTTGATCTGATACATTCGGCTTGGGTCGACCTCTTCGCCAATTTCTGCACCTTCGTAGTACGTCTTGAACGCCTCCTGTACATCGGCTCGGTCATTCACGAAATCAAGAATGAACGTATCTTCCTTAAAGGGGTGGGTTCGATTTAGCCGGGATAGGGTCTGAACGGCCTGGATGCCTGAAAGACGTCTATCGACATACATCGTGTGAAGAAGCGGCTGGTCAAATCCGGTCTGATACTTTTCTGCGACTAGCAAAACTTGGTATTCAGACGTAGCAAAGACGTCTGGCAACTCCTTTTCGCGGACGCCAAGATTCATAGCTTCCTCGGTGAAGGTGACATCGGAAAGCTTGTCGTCGGCCACCGCACCAGAGAAAGCAACAAGCGACTTGATCGCATAACCCTTCGCCTTGATGTAGGCGTCAAAGCTCTGCTTGTACCGAACTGCTTCCAGCCTGGAGCCGGTAACGACCATGGCTTTAGCGCGGCCGCCAACCTTGTGCTGAGTGGCTGCATGGAAGTGCTCGACCATCACCTCGGTCTTCTGGGCGATATTGTGCGGATGCAGCTTCAGGAATCGCGCTAGCGCCAGTGCCGCCTTTTTCCTGACCACGTTTGGATCGTCGTCACTGGCCTTCAACAGCCGGAAATAGGTGGCGTAGGTGGTGTAGTGCTTGAGGACGTCGAGAATGAATCCTTCCTCGATAGCTTGGCGCATTGTGTAGCGGTGGGCCGGTTTGCCGCCATTCCCGAACACCGCCAATGTCTTGTGCTTCGGGGTCGCGGTGAACGCAAAGAAGCTGATATTTGCCTGGCGACCGCGCTTCGCCATGCTGCGAAACAGTTCGTCTTCGCCCACGCTATCGTTTTCGGCCATATAGCGCATGGCCTCTTCGCGCAGCCGCTGCCCGCCGAGGACTTCCTTCAGGTCCGTCGCCGCTTCACCACCCTGTGAGCTGTGTGCTTCATCGATGATAACCGCAAAATTTCGGGTCTTGAGCACCCCGTCACCATCGTCCCCGCGCTCCTCGGCGAGCCGGATCAGTTGGCGCGAAACGAAAGCAAATTTCTGCAAGGTCGTAATGATGATCGGCACGGAGCTTTCCAAAGCTTCCGCCAGCTGCCGGGAATTGTCGTCGATCTTCTGCACCACCCCGTGCTTGTGCTCGAACTGGTAGATCGTGTCCTGCAACTGCTTGTCGAGCACCACGCGATCTGTGATGACAATGACGCTGTCGAACACGCGATCATTGGCGCTGTCATGTAGCGACGCGAGGCGGTGAGTCAGCCAGCCAATAGTGTTGCTCTTGCCGCTGCCCGCCGAATGCTCGATCAGATAATTGTGGCCTGGGCCTTCGGACTTCGCCTTTGCGACCAGATCGCGGACGGCCTCTAGCTGATGGTAGCGTGGGAAGATCAGGGTTTCCTTCTTGACCTTCCGGCCCGCGTCATCGCGTTTTTCTTCCAACTGCAAATGGATGAAGCGGGCCAGCAGATCGAGCAGGCTGTCTCGCTGGAGCACTTCTTCCCAAAGGTAGGCCGTGCGATAGCTCCGGCCCGTCGGGTCAGGTGGATTGCCAGCGCCGCCGTCGTTCCCGCGATTGAAGGGCAGGAAATGTGTGGCTGGTCCGGCCAATCGCGCAGTCATGAAGACCGCATCGGTATCTACGGCGAAGTGCGCAAGGATCCGCCGCTTGAACTCAAAGATTGGTTCGCGCGGATCGCGGTCGCGGCGGTATTGGCGAATGGCATCTTCAACGGTCGATCCGGTCATCGCATTTTTCAGCTCGACCGAGATCACCGGGATGCCGTTGACGCTCAGCACCAGGTCGAGTTCATTGTCGTTGCTAAGCGAGTAGCGAAGCTGGCGCGTGACGCTGACTACGTTGGCGGCATAGCGCGCTTCCAGCTCTGCGTTCAGATCGTGCGCGGCCTTGAACGTGGCTATGCGGAGGGTCTTGCCATAGCATTTGAAACCGTGCCGCAGCGTGGCAAGCGAGCCATTGGCATCGATCCATTTGACCAAATCGGCCAGCACCTGCGCGCCGGTCTTGTCGCCGTGGAGCGTCTCCAGCGCCTTCCATGCCTTCGGCTGGGTGGCTCGGATGAAATCAAGCACGGCATCGGGGAAAATGGCGGATGCCCGGTCGAACCTGTCCGATGCAATCGAGACGTAGCCATTCGCCAGCAATACGCCCTCGACGACGATTTCGAACGCTTCTTCGGTATGGCGGGCTGGCTTTACCTGAGTCATGCGTCCTACTTTCGATTCAGATACCAGACTGCAACTGGACTGAATGGTTCAAGTTTACCCACGCCATTGTCATATTTTGCGATTTTTGCTTTTAGCTGGGCCTTATTTGGTTTCGCTATTTGCCACCATTTTAGCATTGCTTCGAGCGCGGTCTTTCGACTGTTCTTGAGAGACGAAATGTTGAGACCAAGTACCTTGTCCAATTCGTTATCGAACTGCGGGTCATCAGAACGTATTTCGCCGTTGTTCTGATATCGAATACGCGCTTCTATAGCATGAGCTGGTGTCGCAGGGTTCCATATCAATGATTGGTTACCCTTCCGAGTATCGCAATGCTGTTGGTCAGGACTCCCTCCTTCACCGCCTTTGCAGGCACCAAGGAGATTGCTGAACGTCAATTGCAAATGCTGGGTCTCCGGGTCCGATTGACTTTGCCAATGCTCAATTTTCATCTTCTGGCGGTCGGCTACTATGCGTGACATACAATAGCAGCACAGGCCGCGCTGCTCAGTGACAAGGGCAACGCGCAGCGCATCTTTGCCCGCATAGTTTTGATAAGTACTGTGTGCGGTTGCACGATGCTGGGTCAGGCAGGCAGGCTCATTGCCCTTCGTGATGGCCCTCATTCGCTGCCCTCATCCAGAAAATCGAGCAAAAGGCGCGCGCGCGTGATTTCGGGATCGCTGTCGCCAATCTCCTCGGCCAGCGCGTCGATGGCCTTGCGCGCTTCGGCGGCCCTTTCTTCCCCGATGAGAGACGCAATAATGTCCAGCTGTGCCGCAACTTCGGCATTGCGCGGTGGAGTATCCATTTCTTCTTCCAGCAGCCGACTGGAATCGACCCCATAGGAATGGCCCGGGCTGTAGACCTTGCCACCATCGATCTTGCGGATTTGATCGGGTTTGATTTCACCGAATATCTGCGGCGAATGCGTTGTGGCAACGAACTGGCAGTTGCGAAATGTGCCGGTCAGCAGGCCGGAAATCTGCCGCTGCCAGCTTGGGTGCAAGTGCATATCAAGCTCGTCAATCAAGACGACCGCGGCGCCATCGCGCACGGGATCGTCCAATCCGGGATTGGCCTGCGACAAGCGGCGGGCGAGATCGAGGGCGAGCGCCAGCATCCCGCGTTCGCCTTCGGAAAGGTGGCGCACGTCCAGTTCCAGGCCGCCTTTGGTGATCAGCAGGCGCGGTTTGTCGTTTTCGTTGGTTGCGCGAAGATCAGTGCAGGTTGGCAAAAAGCGCGCGGCGGCGGATTTCAGCGCGTCTAGGTGCATCCGTGCGCGCGGCAGTTCTTCGGCCAAGGCTTCCTGCGCCAGAATCCACGACGCAATATCAGCCAGATGGAGCGCGCGGACGGTTGAGAGCGCATCAGCATAAGCGTTGGCTTGGCCGATTGTCGTGCGGCCTTTGTTGATCCGTTCGTCTGTGGGGTGCGACCGGCGAATTCCGAAAAACAGCGCCAGCGGCTGGCTGCCAACCTTGTCCACCTTCGGCCAGGGCTGCGACATTTCTTCCTGATCGGGCAAAGTCATCGCGCCCGCCCGCACGGAGCCTTCCTGATCCGGCACGTACTTCTCGCGCGGCAGATGCATCAGGAAGTGGCGTGCGCCATCGGCAAACAGGAAGTCCAGTCGTACGGTCAGGGCCGGGCTGCCGATGCGCGTATCATCGTCGGCAAATGCGATGGGTATGGCTTTGCTGGCCGTGAACTTGGGCATCACCCGAGATAGGGAAATCCGCAAGGCTTCCAGCACACTGCTCTTCCCCACGCCATTGACGCCGACCAGCAGCGTGAAGGACGGATCGAGTTCGAACGAGGCATGTTCGAAGCCGCGCAGGTTGGTCACATCGAGCTTGGTGATCTTCATACGGCCTCCGGAATGGCAATCTGGCCGGTGACCGCGGCGGCGATCAGGGCGCTGCGGCGTTCCTTTAGCAAGGTGATGGAGCGTTCGGTGGCATTTGCCAGCTTGTCGATTTTTGACGCCTCGACGCCAAGCCGTTCGGCGATTTGTCTCTGCTCATCCAGTGGCGGCAGGCCGATGGTGATATCCCGGAAGCCATCCCAATACAGCCGCAGCCTGTCCCATGTAATGCCTACAGAGTTGCGCGCGCATTCCGCGCTGAAGGCCGTCGTGCGAAACAGCAGACCGGCAAACACCGCGTCAATATCGGGCGAAGGATCAGCAACTACATAGTCCGGGCTGATCAATCCGTCAGTAGGAGTAACGCCAACAGCGCCTTGCCACATCCGCATCTTATTGAACGCAATGCTGCCTTTCCGGGTGACCTTGTATGTGTTGAAATCGGCAGCTGTACCTTCGATCTGGGTGGTCGAGAATTGCCGGACGGATACGCCGGTGTTGATCGAAACCTCTAGCAGCGGCAAATCCGGCTTGTTCCGTTCGTCCTTCTCGGTGAAAAGCGTGGCGAGGCGACGAACCTCCCAATGCGCCGGAATGTCGCCGAGCCAGTCTATGCCGGAGGGGCGCAAGGGGGCGGAGCGGTCCAGCCCGTGCATTACTGCCTCCGCCACGAGCGTCCGCCGCTTCTCGGCCAGCAAGCCTAGCAGCTTTTGCTTTGCTTCGATCAGGGCGTCGATCTCCGCAGTCTCAGAGACAATGAACGAACTGATCTTAGTCTGAATCTCAACCGGCGGGACGGGCAGTTCCAGACCCGCAATGTTATCAACGGCAATGCCCGGTTGAGCTGCCGATTGGGAATACTGGTTGAGGTTCATTGAGCGCAGAAGTTCGCCAAGCCAGCCAACCACGCATTGACCCTCGGGATCGATGACAATGGCGTGCTCTGAGGCCCAGTATTCGCCCGACGCATAATTGACGTTTCCGCAAAGCGCGCCTTGCCGACCAATCAAGACAACATCACCCGACCGATTGAACTTCGAGGTGTAACCACGCAGACCATTGCCTCCATAAACCGGGTACGGACCCTCTTCGGCTATTTCATCTGCTGTGATCGCATCACCAGCGCCAAGCTGTGAAACATATTTCAGCTTCTTCCAAACCCATGTGGAGGGCAGCTCAATTGCGCCAGGGTCGAGCCTCACTCCGTTACCTCCCGCAGCAGACGCATGATTTCCTCTTCCGCCTGCTTCAACTCGGCATCGATCACCGCCAACGGTCGGGGCGGGGGGAACTTGTAGAAGTGGCGGTTGAAGTTGATTTCGTAGCCCACTTTGTCCTTGCTCCGGTCCATCCAGGCGTCGGGCACGTGGGGCAGGACCTCGCGCGTGAAGAAGTCGTCGATATAGACCTTGAGCGGGATGTTCTCGAAATCGCGAAGATCGGGATCGGGCTCGAAGCCCTTGCCCTTGCGAACGTTCTCCGCGCCCGCATCCTTGGCGGTGAACACGCTCCGAAACAGCTTTTCGTCTGCCGCGCGCCACTTCGATCCGCGCTGCTTCAGAACGCGCTCGATGGATTTTGACACGGCATTCCAGTCCGTCAGCGGTTCGCGGCCAAGCTCCTTGTCGATCGCCTGGATGTCGTCGAGCAGGTGTGGCGCGGCATCGAGAAAGCGCGCCTTGTCCTCTACCGTCATCTGATAACGCAGACGCAACGGCCGCTCGACCGTGACGCGGGTGTAGCCGAAATCGTCATTGTCGAAGATTTTGGACTGCTCGCCTCGGGCGAACTGGCCATAGCGGCGAACGATGTCGGCAATCTGATCCGGCTCGTCCGGACGGTTATCGCTGTCCAGTGCGGGACCTTCACCGATCTTACGCCGCTTGTCGCCCTGGCTGCGGCGCATGGGAATCCAGGTGTCGCGCGCGTCGACCAGCTGGATCTTCCCCTTGCGGGCCTTCGCCTTCCGGTTGGTAACGATCCAGATGTAGGTGCCAATGCCGGTGTTGTAGAACATCTGCTCCGGCAGGGCGATGATCGCTTCCAGCATGTCCTCTTCGATGATCCACTTGCGGATGTTGCTTTCCCCGCCCCCGGCGCCGCCTGTGAACAAGGGCGAACCGCTGAAGACGATGGCCGCGCGCGAGCCGTACTTCTGTTTGGCTGGCGCATAGTCCTCGAACTTCGAGATCATGTGCTGCAGGAACAGCAATGACCCATCGTTCACACGGGGCAGACCGGCGTGGAATCGACCGGATTTGCCGCGCTCGTGCTCGGCGACGATCTCCTTCTGTTGCTTTTTCCAGTCTACGCCAAAGGGCGGATTGGCGATGAAGTAATCGAACCGATTCTTCCCCTCTTCCGCGAACTTGTCGTCGGTGAAGGTATCGCCAAACTGGATATTCTCGCCGTGCCCGTTGTGGTCGACCTGCTTCATCAGCATGTCTGACGCGGCGGTGGCGAAGGCGCGCTTGTTGTAGTCTTGGCCGTAGACATACAGCCTCGCAGGCGAGTTGTGCCGCCGCATATACGCCTGGGCCTCGGCCAGCATTCCGCCAGTGCCGCAGGCGGGATCAAGAATGGTCCGGACCGCCCCTTCCTTCACGAACAAGTCATCATCATCATAGAACAGCAGGTCGACCATTAGCGTGATGACCTCACGCGGAGTGAAATGGTCACCAGCCGTTTCGTTCGCCAGCTCGTTGAAGCGCCGGATGAGGTTCTCGAAGAGCAGCCCCATCTGTTCGTTCTTGACTTTGTTGGGATGCAGATCGACCGCTGCGAACTCCTTGACGATCAGGAACAGGATGCCTGCCTCGTGCATCCGCTCAATCTCGGCAGTGAACTCGAAAAACTCGAAGATCTTTTGGACGTTGGCTGAAAAGCCGTTGATGTAGGTTTGCAGGTGCTGGTTGATGTGGTCCGGATCGCCTAGCAGCTTCTTGAAATCGTAAGGGGCTCGGTTGTGGAAGCGATGGCCAGCCACCTGGTTGAGCTTGCTGTCGAGCGCATCGCCCTGAATCCTGCTGCCCTCGCGGCGCTTGGCCTCGGCAACGACCGCTTCCTTCGTGTCGGCCAGCACACAATCGAACCGACGCAGAACGACAAGCGGCAGCATCACCCGTTCATATTGCGGCGGCCGATACGGACCACGCAGTAGGTTGGCGATTTCCCAGATGAGGTTGGCAAGGTCGTTATGGGTGACCATCAGGCGTTAATTCCGTTCATTTCGCTCTGGGCCAACAAGCGTTCGTACTCCTCCACTGAAAGGACCACGACCACCGGCCGGCCGTGCTTCTCGATCGAAACAGGCGCTGCCCGCGCTAGATCGATTAGCCGGCCAAAGCTGTTCTTGGCGTCACGCGCTGAGATGTGATGCATGGCCCTTCCCCGTTTAGAGCTACTTTAGCCATTATGGCCTTCGATGGAAGATGTCCCGTGACGCAGATCGGGTTGCCTCCCGATGAGAGGGCCCCGGCTGCGCTGGCGCCATCAGCGGAGGAGTTCTTGATGACGACCTAGGTTGTCGTCGCTCCAAGAGCCGATTTCAGGGCCATGCCTGTGGCTTCGACCCAGGCGTGCTAAGGGTGTGCGCGCTTCTAAGGAACAAAGCATTGGGATCGGCACGGCAGTCCGGACCAGCTTACTGCATGCTGCCAGCGGTTGACGAATTCCGCGTCGGCGACTCCGGAATTTGAGCCGCCAAGGCGCCTTCAACGGGCCAGACAGGATTGCTTATGCCGCCCTCACCTTACCTGTCTGGGGCAGGGGGACGGAAATCTCCCATTTGTTACAGTGCCCAGCTTTAGCGATTTCAGGGCACCACCTACATCCCAAAATCGATAGCTATTACAGTATCTTGCGGCGTGCTGCACAGTTGCTGGTCAACCGTTCGTTCCCTCATTTTCGGCCGGTTAAGGCCGAACAATAGCGAACAAGGGCGGCGGTCGGTCGTCGCGTTCGACCGAGCATACCTTGCTGGTAGCGTCGGCGCTACAAGCCCCAAACGGATACAGTCCGCCGGCGAATCGGATATGCCCAAGCAACGGTACGAAGCGCGCTTTGGGCTGTCGTTAAGCGATCGTTTCGAGTTACCATCCCGACCATAACATACTGGGAGAGATGGCAATGACCGAGCGCTTGGACCGCCGCACCATGCTTGCTGGCGGCGTTGCCGCCTCCGCAGCGACCGTGATGCCGCTCGGCGAAGTCTTCGCCCAACGTCGCCGTGCCTCCGCCAATGACAAGCTGCAGGTCGGGCTGATCGGATGCAAGGGCATGGGCTGGGCCAATCTTACCGCGATGATGAAGGGCGCGGACGTCATGCCTGTGGCGTTGTGCGACGTCGATGCGCGCGTGCTGGCGGAGCGTGGCGCCGAACTGCGCAAGACAACCGGGCCCGCGCCCAAACTGTACGACGATTACCGTCGGATGCTCGACGATAAGACGGTCGACGCGGTCATCGTCGCCACGCCTGATCATTGGCACGCGCTGCAGCTGATCGATGCGATGTCGGCAGGCAAAGACGTCTATTGCGAGAAGCCGCTGGGCAATTCGATCGCCGAATGCCGCGCGATGGTCGCCGCGAAGCAACGCCATGGCCGCGTAGTGCAGGTCGGCCAATGGCAGCGCAGCAACCAGCATTGGGCCG
>CAJYKO010000297.1 GCA_913775215.1 uncultured Devosia sp.
TCGGGGCGGTGGAATGCCGATTGCAAAACTGGCCAGACGAGGAGTTGTTCGTAGCAGATCAGCGGCGCGACTTTTGAAGTGCCGACCTCTACGACGGCATTCGCAAAGAAATGCGCCCGCGCGCCAGATTTATCATCATCACCAATCCAGGCCCTCCAAGGCTGCCACATCGATCCGGGCACCGGCATTCGCTCCAGGTAGAGTATCTCTGTCCGCTCAGCGGATATCGTCACGAGCACGTTGTCGTATCCGCGACCATCGATGAGTGCGGCTCCAGCGATGACCGTGACACCGGTCCCGGCGAGTCCTTCGTGCCAGAAGCGAGCAACCGTCGGCGTCCAGAAACCGAGAGCACTTTCCGGCAGCACAACGGTTGTGCCAAGCGGCTGGGCAAGAGCAACGTCGATCAGCTCTTTTTGCCGGTTGATACCAGCTTCGCGTCCTAAAGACGCGCCCATTTTGAGGTCGACACCCATCCACTACGCAGGTAGGTTTAGCGGCGTCCACTGAGCGGCGGACCAGAGCCAGATGCCTGTCATGGCCATGGCTGCAGCCGGCCTGTATCGCGTTGTCATGACGGCGAGGCCGGCTGCCATCACTGCCAGACCCCACCATCCCCACCCTGGGAACAGAACACCTGCGGCGGTGATCGGATGCGACCATCCTAGAATGCCGAAAGGTGGCACCGCCATCATCAGACACGCAGCGATGTATCGCAAAGATTTCTGCCAGCCCTCGTGATTGGTCCAGAGCAGCACATGGACTGCCACATACGCGGAAGAGCCGACGAACCAGAGGAGAAGTCCGGGCCAGATATCCTGACCATAGAAGTTTGCCACGCCTTGCGGTAGTCCACGCGATGCAGCGAGGAAATACGCTGCGGAGATTCCGGCTGCCTGAAGTCGTGTCCGTGCAAGGGACCAAAGCACGGGGAAGGCACATGCAACGGGGAGAAGGAGCGCATGACCACTCCAACCGATCCATCCGGCGCCAGCCGATAAAATGAAGAGGAGACCCGTTCGGAAGAAATCACGGTGCATAGGTCCAGACCTCCTGCGCCAATCCGAGGATGCCATCCATCGACAAAGGACCGAAGTACCGGCTGTCGAACGAACCCGGGAACTCGGAATGGAGAAAGACTGTGCCGGGCGGAACGACACCACCGTCATAAGGCGTCATCTCGCGCCCCTGGCCATCCATGCGGGAAACCCTCGAATGAGGGAGCGGGCGGCCATCGACGCGCGCAACGTCACTGATTTGGATCGCCTGTCCGGCTGTCGCAACAACTGTTTTGATCAATGGTGCGACGAGGCCTTCGCAGAGCCCGAAGCGGAGATATCCCCGCGCCCGCGCCTTGCGTATCGCGTCGGTGTCCGGTGGGCAAATGAAGACTACATCTCCGACCAAGATCGGGCGATTGGGCTTGACAATCCGCCACAAACCCAAGGGCTCGCTGGGTGTAAGATTAACCCGAAAACCTGCCCCTCCGAGAAGCAGAATGAGGCCAAGCGTTATCAAGCTGACGCTGCAGAACCGATAGAACCAGACGAGCCGTCTCATGCGCCATGGCACTCTTTGTAGATGACGCATCTTCATTGGAGAGTGAGCCCCTGAGACCTTGTCTGCCGAAGTGCTTCAGTCTGTTTGAGTGCCGTCACGCTGCGCTCGTAGGCAGACAGTTGCTGCACCGTCCTCATCGTGTTCCAGGCCTGCTGCACCTCACTCTTCTGGGCGGCGTTCATGCCGGACGTCACGCGCTGGAAAGCCTCACCGGCGTTGTCCTTCGCTGCGAGGGGCAGGAAGGTTCTTTCTCCGAAGCGTTCGGTGACTGCCTTGGCGAAACCTTCGAGTTCGGCCTTCACCATTTTGTCGGCAAGCGCATATTCGAGCCCCGAAGGCAGGTCGTTACGGTCGATGGCGTCACGGACGCGCTCCAGCACGCTTTTCGCATTGGATGAGAGGGCAGGGATCTCCAGCGCGACCTGCCTGCGGACCGCAAGCTCCTCGGCGTGATTTCGCCGTTCGGCATCGCCACGCTGGCGGAGATAATCGCTAATGCTGTCGGCGAGCGGCGTGATATTCTTAAGCGCCCGGTCCCGGTCGATCTTGTCGCCGCGGCTGGCGAGTAGACCCGTCCTGCCCTTGAGGGCACCGAAGGTTTCAGGCTCGCTGGCTATCCTAGCGATGGTCTTTTCTGCAACTGCATGATTGCGCAACATCGCATCGACGTTGACGGCTTTGAACGCGCTTTCCGGCTGCGCGTAGACATGGTGGAAGCGCATCGAGACTTCTTCCCACTGCTTCTTCAACGCCGGATCGGATGCAAGCTTGTCCTCAACTGCCTGATCGATCGATTTCGGGAAGGTGGTGATACCGGCCACCATTGGTTTGTTCTCCTTTGCTAACGTTCGAATTGTGCTGGCCGTCGAGGAGGCAAAGCCGAGCTTGGTGCCCATGGCCGTGAGCCGGCCGGCGAGATCGACAAACTTTTGCTTCTGCCGGATCGTCCATTCGAGATGATCACGCGCAACGGTTCTGGCAACGTTGACGATGTGAAGGCCGCGGGCCTCGGCAAAGCGCAGTGCCTGCCGGTAGATGCTGCCGTCGGCGTAATCGAGCGTCGTTTCTTTGGAATTCCTGCGCGACAGGATCTCGACCAGACCGCCGGCCTTGGCGAAGGATCGGCTGCCGTAATAGACGCCAAGATCCTCGCGGTGGCGGGTCATTGCCACATAGGTGAGGTGACGATCCAGCGAGAGGGACGCCAGCACCTTGACCCGGTCAACGGTCGCACCCTGGCTCTTGTGCACTGTGGTGGCGTAGCCGTGATCGACATTGTTATAGAAGTGTTGCTCGACCGAAACTTGGCGCAGATGTTCGCCCTCGCCGATGACGGACACGATGCGACCGGGTGCTGCTTCCACCACCTTGCCCAGCATGCCGTTCTTGACGCCGATCGAACCTTCGTTCTTCAGGAAGACAATCTGGTCACCGGCTGCAAAGTTGCGGTTGCCATCTGCGGTTTTGAACACAAATCCCTGCTCTATGATGCCGCGCTCGATAAGCTTGTCGCGCGCCAATTCATTCAGCATTCGGACGTCACGGCGCAGATGCGCCAGGATCAACGTGGGCTTGGCAGGATCGTACTCTCGATCCCAGTCGGCGATGAGGTTGGTAACCGCATCAGTCTTCAGCTCGGAGCCGATCATCTTTCCATTCGACTGATAGGCTGCGACGGCTTTGCCGACATGACCGCGCGCCAGATCGAGCGACGCGTCGCGCATCCATTGCTCACGCTGGCGATAGATCGTTTCGAGTTCCGCATAGCCGATGCGATCGGCAATGGCGCGGAAGGCAGCACCCGCTTCGATCGGCTGAAGCTGTTCTGGATCGCCAACAAGCACGAGTTTGGCGCCGGCTTTTGTGACGGCTTCGACGAATGTCGCCATCTGCCGCGACGAGACCATGCCGGCCTCGTCCAACAC
>CAJYKO010000298.1 GCA_913775215.1 uncultured Devosia sp.
GCTACACACCCTAATTGGTGGCCCGAACCTCGGGCAACTGCCGGCGCGCCAACAGCGCCGGCACCGCTTCCACCAGCACGATCGCCAAGAACAGCAGCGCGGCCCCCGCATACCCCACTGCCGGCAGGCGATCCCCCAAAACCACCGCCCCACCCAGTGCCGCAAAGAGACTTTCCGCGGAAAGAATGATCGCCGCATTGGCCGGCGGCACATATTGCTGCCCAACCGCCTGTAGCGTGAACCCCACCGCGGTCGACAAGACCGCGGCATAGGCCAACTGCACCCAGACGCCCGAAATCTGCGCCAGCGTCGGCGCCTCGGTCGGCAAGGCAATGGCCAGCGCCACGACACCCGCCACAAGGAAACTGATCGCCGAAACAAAGATCGGCAGCCCGGTCTCCTTGGCGATCTGACCCAGCGAGAGCACATGCATTGCCCAGAAGACAGCGCTGATGACGATCAGCCAGTCCCCCTGATTGAAGCTCGACAGCCCGCCGCCATTGAGAAAGTAAATCCCCACCAGCGCCATCGGCACTCCGACAAAAACAATCGGATGCGGCCTCACTCGCAAAAACACCAGGCCGATCAGAGGCACGAAGAAGACGTAGAGCCCAGTCAGGAATCCGCCATTCGTAGCCGTCGTCGATGCCAGCCCCGCCTGCTGCAGCCAAGACCCCATGAAAAACGCAAAGCACAGCACGCCGATCAGCAACCAGTTAGCCCGCGTCAGCGCCACCTTCCGCCGCTTCCACTCCCCCAGCGCCAGCGGCAACACCAATAGCCCACCGAGGATATACCGCACCCCCGCAAAACTCAGCGGCCCCATCGTCCCCATGGCCGACTTCTGCGCCACAAAGGCAAAACCCCAAAACATGGTGCAAAGCAGCAAAAGCAAAGCTGCAAGTGGACGCGACATTTTTTTGTAACTCTTTTATCACTCGGTCGACACGCGACCGTTTGGGGATGGTTAGGTCGTGCAGAGAGTTGAATCAGCGCGAGCCGAAAATGGTAGTTTTCGAGAACCGGAGCGGAGCGGACATCAGTACGTGAGCACCGGAAGCGCAGAAAACTGCCATTTGCAGGCCGCGATGGCCAACTAGACGCATGACCTAAAGCTCGGCATCTAGTGCCTTGATGAGACTCTGGATTTCCCCCTCGCTCGTGTAGTGCACGAACGACAATCGCAGCACCCAATGCTGCGGATCGATCCCCAGCGCCTCCATCAGCCGCCAGGCATAAAAATTGCCGCCCGACGCCATCACGCCATGCTTTGCGAGGCGCTTGGCCACCTCGATCCCCGGCTCCCGATGCCGCAATGCAATCGTTGGCGCCCGCAATTCCGCATCATCAGGCCCCACCAGCGAAACATCGTTCCGCCCCTTGAGATAGTCGAGCAGCGGCCGCGCCAGTTCGATCTCCTGCGCCCGCATCGCCTTATGCGCCCGCCGAAACGGATTGCCCTCGCCGCCTGCAATCTCGGCAACCTGCTCGAGATAATCGGCAATTCCGGCGCAAGCCGCGATCTGCGCATGATCCGGCCCCGCCGGCGTCAACCGATAGCGCGGCTTGACATCGTTGAAAAAGTGCCCCTGGTTCGGCAGCGCCATCGCCAGTTCCGGCCGCACCGCCATCACCCCCTGATGCGGGCCATAGGTCTTGTAGGCCGAGAACAGATAGATATCCGCCCCAAGCTCGATCAGATCCGGCAAGCCATGCGGCGCATAGCTGACGCCATCGATCGCCACCACCGCCCCAACCGCATGTGCGCGCTTGGCGACTTCCGCCACCGGATTGATCTCACCCACCACATTGGAACAATGCGGCGCCGCAACCAGCTTCACCTTCTCATCGAGCACCGCATCGAGCGCCTTGAGCGCCAGCCGTCCGGTCCGCGGATCGACGCTCCACTCGCGCACCTCGATCCCCTTCTGCGCCAACCGCCGCCAGGCGCCGGGATTGGCCTCATGGTCCTGATTGGTCACGACAATAGCATCGCCCGCCTTTAGCCACCCGCCAAAGGCATTGCCCAGCACATAGCTGTTCGCCGAACTCGATGGCCCGAAGTGAATCCAGTCCGCCGTCACATTCAGCGCCGCGGCGATCCGCTCGTAGCTGAGGTTCATCGCCTCCCCCGCCTCGATCGAAGCGGGATAGACACCATAGGGCTGCACCTTGGTCGCCCGATAACAATGCTCCAGCCGATCGAGCACCGGCTTGGCGGTATAAGACCCGCCGGCATTCTCGAAAAACGCCTGCCCCTGAAGGCTTGGCTCGGCAAAGGCAGGAAAAAGCGCACGAATACGGGTGGTGTCGAGTGGCAACTTGGTCATGGTCAATCCATCAAAGGCTGATCGATTGGTAATCGAGCCGCACTCATCCAGCAATGAAAAACCCCGGCCGTTGAGGGCCGGGGTCCGCGGACGCGATGGACTTCGGGGGCAAATCGCGCCGCTCATCGGCTCCGCACCGAAGGATGCGCGGAGCCGGAAAAGCTTTTGATGCTTAGGTCTGCGGCAGCGCTTCGGTCGGCTCCTCGGCAGGAGCGGCCGGCTGATCCGGTGCACCCATCTGGCCCGGGCGGCCATGCTGGCCCTTGCCGTTCCATCCACCGTGCTCACCAGGCCGGCCATGCGGACCAACGCCCTGCTCGCCACGCTGCGGCATCAATTGAGCCTGCTGTTCCGCGGTCAGGCTATCGAAGAAAGCCTTGGCCGATGGCTGCACGGCTTCGAGCGCCGCGAGCTGCGCCTTTTCCATGGCGATGCGATTGTCGAGCCGTTCGGTGAAGGTCGGCGGCGTCGGTGCAGTCGCGGTCGAGCCTTCAGCCGGCGGCGTCGGGCGCAGGCCTTCGGTTGCCGTCGCAAACTGTTCGGCGGCGGCCAGCGCATCGGTCTTGAACGTATCGAGCAGCGTCTTCTGCTCGTCTGTCAGGTCGATACGGTGGCTGAGGCGCACGATGGCAATTTCGATGCCTTCGCCGCCACGGCCAAAGTCGAGCAGCCCGTCGCCACCACCGCGACGCGGCCCGCCGTCATGCGGACGATGGCCGGGTCCACCCATCGGACCATTGGCATCGGGCGGCATGGGCGCTTCGGCCGTCGGCGGCTGCGGCGCGGCAGGAGCAGTCTGCGCCATGGCC
>CAJYKO010000299.1 GCA_913775215.1 uncultured Devosia sp.
CGTTACGGCATAGCCGTCCGCGCTGGTACCCATTGCGCGCAGCCGCTGCTTAAACGATTTGGCGTGACCTCTACCTGCCGGGCCTCGTTCGCCCTATATAACGGCAAAGATGATGTTGATGCGCTGGTCGATGGCATCGAGCGCGCCCGTAAATTTTTCGCCTGAGAGACTTTTAGATGAGCGAAGACACGACACCTGCTGCCGATGAAAACATCGATGTGCGCCTGCAGCCGACCATGCCCGAAAACCTCGGCGATGGCGAAGTGCAGCGCATCACCACCGATCTCATCGGCGCGCTCAAGACCGTCTATGATCCGGAAATTCCGGTCGATATCTATGAGCTTGGCCTGATTTATAAGGTTGATCTCGATGACGATCGGAACCTGACCATCGACATGACGCTGACGGCGCCGGGCTGCCCGGTTGCGGGGGAAATGCCGGCTTGGGTGGAAAATGCCGCGCGCGGCGTCGAGGGCATTCAGGATGTCACCGTCAACATGGTCTTCGATCCGCCATGGGACGCGAGCCGCATGAGCGAAGAAGCACAAGTTGCGTTGAACTGGTGGTAGGATCGCGCGTTCACTGCTATATATCGTGAACTACCGATAAAGGCGGACGACACCATGGCCTTCAAGATCATGTCCCTGACCGATGCTGCTGCCGAGCGCATCCGTGAAATCATGGAAGATTCGGACAAGCCGGTGATCGGCCTCCGCGTCGGCATCAAGAATGCCGGCTGCGCGGGTGTTTCCTACACGATGGACTATGTCAGCGAGCCCATAAAGGGTGACGACCACGTTACCGATAGGGGTGTCGATGTCTGGGTCGACCCCAAGGCGACGATGTACCTGCTTGGCACGGTTATGGATTTCGAAGAAACGAAAATGTCTTCGGGTTTTACCTTCAAGAACCCCAACCAGACCGGTGCCTGCGGGTGCGGCGAGAGCGTGACGCTTAAGGCTGCCGATCTCAAAGCCATCGCCGAGGCGCGCGCGACCGCCTGATCGCGATTGCCTCTTGGGGCGCTTTGTCCTAACACCACGGCATCATGCCGAATACCCTTCCGCCTGCCTACACC
This sequence comes from uncultured Devosia sp., assembly GCA_913775215.1. Taxonomy (GTDB): domain Bacteria; phylum Pseudomonadota; class Alphaproteobacteria; order Rhizobiales; family Devosiaceae; genus Devosia. Next base: position 1,079 of record CAJYKO010000299.1, read on the forward strand.
ATCGTCCCGCCCGGCCGCCCGCTTTCGGGGCGCGTTTCGCCGCCGGGCAGCAAGTCCATCACCAATCGCGTGTTGCTGCTCGCGGCCCTTGCCGAGGGCAAGAGCCGGCTGACGGGTGCCTTGAAAAGCAAGGACACCGTGCTGACGGCAGAGGCGTTGCGCCAGATGGGCGTTACGGTTGAAGAGCCAGACTCCACCAGTTTTCTTGTGACTAGCAGCGGCAAGCTGCAGGCACCCAAGCGGTCGCTCTTTCTCGGCAATGCCGGCACGGCAACGCGCTTCCTGACGGCTGCGGTGGCGACCATTGACGGCACTGTAGTGGTGGATGGCGACGAGGATATGCGTCTGCGACCTATCAAACCGCTGGTCGATGCGCTCAATTCGCTCGGGATTGATGCCACGGCACCGACTGGGTGCCCGCCGGTCACAATTCAGGGTACGGGCCAGTTCGGTAAGGGCAGGGTGGAGATCGATGCTTCACTTTCGAGCCAGTATGTTTCGGCACTGCTGATGGCGGCGCCATTTGGCGAGGGTCCGATCGAAGTTGCCCTCGCCGGTCAGGACATCGGCGCACGGGGCTATGTCGACCTGACGCTGGCCGCCATGCGTGCCTTCGGTGCCAAGGTCGAAGAGACTGCACCGGGTACCTGGCAGATCGAGCCGACAGGCTATGTCGCGACAGATTTCCACATTGAGCCCGACGCTTCGGCGGCCACCTATCTATGGGGCATCGAGGCGCTGACGGGCGGCAAGATCGATCTCGGTGTTGCTGCCGATGCCTTTACCCAGCCCGACGCTGCGGCGCAGGCCATGATCGCCCAGTTTCCCAATATGCCAGCCGTAATCGATGGTTCGCAGATGCAGGACGCTGTCCCGACAATGGCTGTCGTTGCTGCCTTCAACAACACACCGGTCCGTTTCGTTGGCATCGCCAATCTGCGCGTCAAGGAAACGGACCGCATCCGCGCCGTGGCCAACGAGCTGAATCGTATTCGACCAGGCCTGGCAGTGGAGGAGGGCGACGAGCTCGTCGTCAATTCCGATCCGGCGCTGATGGAGGCCTCTCAGCGCAATGCCACGTCGCGGATCGAAACTTACCACGACCATCGCATTGCCATGAGCTTTGCCCTGGCGGGCCTCAGGGTAGGTGGCGTGACGATTCTCGATCCGGCCTGCACCGGCAAGACATATCCGGACTATTGGGAAATGCTTAAGGGACTTGGAGTGGCGCTCACGCCGACGGCGTAAGGAACATCACGCAGCGGAAACTCCAGCCGCTGCCGGCTCTGAAAGCTCGGCGATCGTTTGCTCGGTCACGACACGGTTTCGCCCGGCATGCTTTGCGGCATATAGGCATCGGTCGGCGCGCTCGATCAGCGATCCGGCAGTATCCGTCGATTTGAACGATGCAATGCCGAAGGACGCCGTTATACGGCCAAGCTTCTCGTTGGTCGAGCGCTTGAGCAATTCCTTGCCATAAATGGCCTGGCGGACATTTTCTGCGACGATGGTTGCGCCGTTGAGGTCCGTGTTGGGAAGAATGGCTACGAATTCTTCGCCACCGTAACGGGCTGCGAGATCTCTGCCCTTGATGTTTGACTTGATCGTCATCGCGACAAGGCGGAGGACCTGATCGCCCGTTTGGTGCCCAAAGGTGTCGTTGAACGTCTTGAAGTGATCGATATCGATCAGGATCAGGCACAGGGGCCCGCCGGTCTGCCGCGCTTCGGCGATGGCGGAACGCAAGCCCTCGTCAAAGCTTTTCCGGTTGGCGATCTTGGTCAGCGGGTCGAGCAGGGATTCTCGCCTGACATCATCGAGATCACGCTGCAGCGAAGCGATATCTTCTCGCGAGGCTTCGAGCTTTTGTTCGAGCGCTCGATTTGTGTCCTGCATCCGGCGGGTCTCGGCCAGAAGGCGCTTGGCGAGCAATTTTAGCGCCTCGGGGCCGATTTCACGCTCCAGATCGCCCTGAGCGGATTGTAGAGAACCGGAATAGGTATTTGCCGTCGTCATGGCGTGATCGATGGCTGAATGAACCGCCTCGATACGCACCTGCATGCGTTCGGACACCGTCGATATACGGTCGTTGACGTCGGACTTCAGGAATTCGTTATAAAGCGTTTCTGCCAGGCTCTGGGTTGGCGAATTGCCAGTCGTGAAAATCGCGTTGATGCGATGATTGAGCGAAGGATTGACGCCAGTGGCATAGGTGTAGAGCAGTTCATAGAACTGCGGGTAGGGCGGAATAGAGCTCTTCTTCAAGAGGTCGAGGGCAGCGTTCGCGTAACCCAACGCTCGTTTGAATTCGTGATCGGACAAAGCCTTCCCCGCGTCCCCAACGCGCCGACTACCGGCAAAACAGTCTACTTCGAAGTCATTTACAAGTCATACCAAAGGCCAGATAAAAGTACGGCCAGAATTTTCAACTATGCCAGTAATTTACTCGGTTTCTTGTGCAGCAAGTCGTGTCGGACGCAGAAGAAAAGCCGGGATCGGGCCCGCATCGCCGAAAGGCGAATCAGAAGCCATGTCCGAGGACGGTGCCGGCTCGGCCTTTGGTCTCTGTCGGCTTGGACGCTTCGGCGCGGCTTCGGTGGCGGGGCTGACTTGTTCCGTCTCGCTGCGGCGCGAAGACCGACGGCGGGAAGACCGAGCCGGCTTTGCTTCGCTCGGCTCATCTTCGGAATCCTGCGAGGATGCGACCGGCGCAACGTCGAGATAGTCGATCGGTTTCTGAATAAGCTTCAGAATGGCATCAAGGTGTTTTTCATCGCCCGAGCCGACAAAGGTGTAGGCCGTGCCGGTGCGGCCGGCGCGACCAGTGCGGCCGATACGGTGCACATAGTCTTCGGCATGCACGGGGACGTCGAAATTGAAGACGTGGCTCACGGCCGGAATATCGAGACCGCGGGCCGCGACATCGCTCGCGACAAGCAATGTAAGGTTGCCAGACTTGAAGGCGTCGAGCGTTTCCATACGGCTTTTCTGGTCCATGTCGCCATGGAGCGAGCCGGCACTATAGCCGTGGCGTTGGAGCGAGCGGGCGAGGGTCGCTACGTCGCGCTTGCGATTGCAGAAGATGATGGCGTTGGTCAGGCCCTCGGCAGCGTCAATGCGGGCGCGCAGCATGGCACGCTTCTGGTCAGGGCGCGACGACACCTTGACCAGCTTCTGGTCGATGGTGTCCGCCGTTGATGACGTGCGGGAAACCTGGACATGCACAGGATCGCGGAGGAATTTCTTGGTCAGGCGCTCGATCTGCGGATCCATGGTGGCCGAGAAGAGCATGGTTTGGCGACGCGGGGGCAGGCGCGAGGCGATCTTTTCGATATCGTCGATAAAGCCCATGTCGAGCATGCGATCGGCTTCGTCGATGACGAGGATTTCAACGCCCGTGAGCAGGATCTTGCCGCGATCGAACTGATCAAGGAGACGACCGGGCGTGGCGATCAACACATCCACGCCGCGATCAAGCTTCTTGTTCTGGTCTTCGAAGGACACACCACCGATGATCAGCGCCATCGATAGGCGATGGTTCTTGCCATATTTTTCGAAGTTCTCGGAGACCTGCGCCGCGAGTTCGCGCGTCGGTTCGAGAATCAGCGTGCGCGGCATGCGAGCGCGCGCCCGGCCCGCTTCAAGCAGGGTCAACATGGGAAGGACGAACGACGCTGTCTTGCCCGTGCCAGTCTGGGCAATACCGATCAGGTCTTTCTTTTTCAGAAGGTGAGGAATGGCCTGCGACTGGATTTCAGTCGGACGTGTATAGCCGGCGGCTGCAACAGCTTCGGTAACTTTGCTCGAAAGGCCAAGGCCAGAAAAATCGTCGGTCAACGTCAGAGAATCCACTCAACGGGTCATCCGGGAAACGGGCCGGAGCGAAATGCTCGGGGCGGCTCACCGCGGAAACAGTCAACAAAGTCCATGTCGGGGGCAGTGGCTCAAGACCCATGCCTCGAGTGACCGAGGCTATAGTAAACGCAAGCAATTGTGGCGCTTGCGCCGAGTAAATATCTTGAGCCAGGATGAACCTTGCGGCGCGGACCATAGCGCAAAGCCCTTGAGTGTCAACGGTCTTGGCCGATTTTCGGTCTTTTGGTGAATGTCGTCTGGCTGGAAAGACTTTGTGCCGAAAACCAGTTCAATGACTCGGCATGTCGAAAGGGAGGCCTCAAGTTCGTCTCTGGAGAGGCCCTTACACGATTTGTCGGCCAGGCTAGTCTATCTCCGGCCTAGAAGATCAGACTTCAGAGAGGATGATCATGCGGCCTTTTCACCATCTGCTGGCTGCTGGCTGAGGGGTGTTTCGTCTGGATGCTGCTAGGGCCATTCGCCGAAGCGCCAGAGCACACGATGCTGCAAAAAGTGGTGCCACTGGAGCGCCAGGGCCACGTCTTTGGGTTTGCTCAATGGGTGGAGCAAGCCGCAACGACGCTGACGGCATTTCTCATCAGGCCATTGACGCAATTCGTCGTCATTCCATTCAGGACGGATGGGGCTGCGCTATCAGTGGCTTCCGCATCGCTTTTTGTTCCATAATATATATTATGCGAACGACGTGGATGTTGAGTTTCGGCTGGTGGTGACGCCCTAGCGCCTTTGCTGTATCGGTTGCCGGCCCTTCTCTTGCCCTCGGAGCATCCCATGCAGCCGTCTCGTGATATTTCCCGACTTGTCGAGATCATGGCGGCGCTGCGTGATCCGGTGACGGGTTGTCCCTGGGACCTCGAGCAGGATTTTTCGACGATCCGTAATTACACGATCGAGGAAGCCTATGAGGTTGCGGATGCGATCGAGCGGCAGGATTTTGAGGATCTGCGCGAAGAGCTTGGCGATCTGCTGCTGCAGCCGATCTTTCATGCGCAGATGGCCAAGGAAGCCGGTCACTTTGATCTTGGCGATGTGATCTATGCCATCACCGAAAAGCTGATCCGTCGGCACCCGCATGTGTTCGGCGCGCAATCGGCCGATAGCGCAGCTGGCGCCCAAGTCAGCTGGGAAGCCGTGAAGGCCGAGGAGAAAAAAGCCAAGGCGGCGCGGCAAGCGGGCAAGCTCGCCTCTGCCATCGACGACATCCCGCAAGTGCTCCCTGCCCTGACCCGCGCTGAAAAGCTGACAAAAAAGGCCGCCAAGGTTGGTTTTGACTGGCCGGACTTTGCTGCGGTGATGGCAAAGGTGCGCGAAGAACTCGATGAGGTCGATGAAGCGCGGGCGGGTGCCGACCAGGCCGCTGTCCACGAGGAAATCGGCGATCTCCTCTTTGCGGTCAG
>CAJYKO010000300.1 GCA_913775215.1 uncultured Devosia sp.
CACTCTTTCCCTACACGACGCTCTTCCGATCTTGCTTAGGCATGCTAGGCTCAACAAATGTTAGAGCGTCAACTGTTTACGAGGTTGTAGGTTAGCCGTTCCGATGTAGCCCGTGGGCTCCCAGCATGAAGGAACGCCGCATGGACCTCGAGGGAAAAAGAATTCTTGTGGTGGAGGATGATTATCTTCTCGCCGAAGAAATGTGCCAGAACCTGCGCAAACAAGGTGCTGTGGTGCTCGGGCCCGCGCCGACGCCGTTTTATGCCATGCACTTGCTCGGACGGCGCGGCGTGGATGGGGCCGTATTGGACGTGAAGCTGCATGGCGCGACGGTTTTCGGTCTTGCAGATGAGTTGACGCGCCGCGGCACCCCCATCGTTTTTGCAACGGGCTATGGGGAAGATGCCATGCCCGAGCGCTACAGGACACTGCCGCGACTGACCAAGCCTTTCGATCGATCGCAATTGATCAAGGCGGTTTTTGATCTGGGACAGCGACAGGCAGCACCAATCGTTCTCCAGGCTGCATTAAGGACGGAAATCAGCGTGGTGGAGAGTGCTCATCCCCGCACGCGCATGATGCGAGCGATCTCTGCAATAATGCGCCGCTCGCGCCAGAGTGCCGTTTCGAGGCGCTAGGACGCGACGATGTGATGCAGTGCCGATGACGAGACTGAGCGGGGAGACGTGCCCTCGCGGTCGGCACCAAATGGCATCCATTTCGAGCGGGCAGGGCCTTGTTTAACCTATGTGAATTCCAGCCTGCGCAGGGGGCGGTAGGGTCTGTCTCGTCATCGAGAATCATGAGTTTGCCGTTGAAAAAAAAGAATAATCCTGGGTCGAAGACCTCAGGCTGCGGCTGTGGGATGGCGTGGTTCATTCAATGTGTAACACCGAAGGCGCGTCCTGAATGAGGGGCGTGCTTCACCCTAACCTTAGCCCCGGCGACATCTGGCTTCGGCGCTTGTCCGATTTGATGGATCTATCCGATGGCGCGCGCGCCGCCGTGCGCGAGGCTGTCTCTGCGCCACGCAACTATCAACCCCGAGAGCATATCGTGCGGGACGGGTTGGAGGACAATGCGGTGCGCGTGCTGCTGTCGGGCTTTGCCTGCCGCTATAAATATCTGCCTGACGGCAGCCGGCAGATCACAGCCTTTATCGTGCCGGGCGAAATCTGCGATTTTGCCTTTCTTTCGGATAGTTCGGCCTCGCAAAGCGTGGTGACGCTGACGCAGAGTTCGGTGGGCACGGTCGATCTCGACCGGCTGGCGGGGATCGTCGAGCAGTTTCCCGACGTGATGACGGCTATCCTGCGCTGTGCGGCGATCGAGCATGGCGCAAGCATTGAATTGCTGGTGAGCCTTGGTGGACGCAACGCGCTGCATCGGGTGAGCCATCTCTTGTGCGAGATGCATTTTCGGCTCAGCCAGTCCGGGCTGGTCCGCGAGGATGGGAGTTTTGACCTGCCGCTGACCCAGGCAGAGCTGGGTGAAGCGCTGGGCCTTTCGACCGTGCATGTCAACCGCACGGTACAGGTGTTGCGGCGGCTCGGCCTCGCGACGTGGCGGGATAAGGTCGTGACACTTCCAGACCCGCAGGGGATGCAGGCCCTCTGTTCGTTTGATGCAGGATATCTGCAGTCGCGCTAGCGGTGGGTAAAGCCCTTTATGTCGGTATGCCGACAGGACTGCAGGCGAAGAGCAGCGACCTTGGATCCGGCCGATCTTGCAGCGTCATCAAGCAAGCAGCGAACCCAAGGTCGGTGGCAGAACCCTGGTCGGAAGCGCCTGGTTCCCGCCCCCGATGCCGGGCTATCCTGAGATAATTTCCCGGATGTCAGCCAACGCTGCGGACACTGCCGCGCACGGTTAGGCGGCAACCCAGTTCCAGCCTGTGGGCCGGCGGATTGAGCATGGCATTGACGATGCGGCGCTCGAGAAGGTGCAGTGCCTCGGGTCCCATATGCTCGAGGGGGACGCTGACCGTGGTCAGCGAGGGCGCGGTAAATTCGCCCAGCGCGACGCCGTCGAAACCGACAATGGAAACATCTTGCGGCATGCGGATGCCGGCGCGGTGGAGGGCCGTGATGGCGCCGAGGGCGAGATTGTCGGCGGCGCAGAAGATGGCGGTGATGCCGCCGAGGCCGTCATGGTCTTGGAGCCAGTTGGTGATGGCGCTGGCGCCATAATCGGGCAGGTAGCCTTGGGCGAAATGAATATGGGCGCCTTCGAGGGGAACATTGTTGGCGCGGAAGGCGTCGACGAAACCGTCGCGACGGCGGCGGATGGTGGAGCGACCTTCCCAGGTGAGGTGCATGATCTGGCGATGGCCCTGGCCGATGAGCCAATTGGTGGCGTAACGCGCGGCGAAGCGATTGCCGGGTGTTACGCTGTCTATCTGCATTTCGTGATCTTCGCCATTCATCAGCACGGCTGGGATGCGCGCCGCGGCGATGTCGTGGAGGAGCTCGGGACGATCGTCGTTGAGGATGAGGACGCCATCGACCTCCTGGCTTTGGGCCTTTTCGACAATCTTTGCGCCATTGATCATGTCACGGTCGATTTCCATCGGGATGACGCGAATGGCCCGGCGCTCGCATTCGCGGGTGAGGGCGCTGAGAAGGGTCCAGGAATAGAGATTGTGCTCGTTGTGCGGGAGCGTGTCGGTGGGTACGGCGAGGAGCACGCTGCGGAGGACGGCGATCGCCGCCTTTTCGCGGCGGCGCGCGAGATAGCCCAAGGCGTTGGCGGCGTTTAGGACACGCTCGCGGACTTCGGCGGAGATCGGGGCCGTGCCATTGAGGACATGGGAGACGGTCGAGACGGCGACATCGGCAGCCTCGGCGATATCCTTGACGCCGACTTTTCGGCTTGGGTCTCTTACCACGCGTGTTGCCCCGCTTGATCGAGGGGGCGGACCACACTCGATTGTCACCCCGGCGAAGGCCGGGTTCCATCTTGAGATCTCAGGATGGATCCCGGCTCAAGGCCGGGATGACATCCGGTGGAGGGAAGGGCATCGCGCTCCATTGGGGAGAGCGTGTGTCCTCAGAATTCCGGATCGTAATTGAAGTAGATCGGATTCGACAGGGCGACCATGTTCTGGCTTAGCGCCATGGAATTGGGAACTTCGGGATAGGGCGCCTGGGGGCCTTCGATTTCGACGCGGTAATAGCTGCGATCGGTGGTCGAGGGGGTGTCTGTGAAGCGGAGGGTGCGGGTGGTGGCGTCGGTATAAAGGGTCGCGAAATCGCTGCGGTTCTTGATGACGCGGACCTGGTAATTGGCGCCTGGGATGCCGCCGCCGGAGAGACGGACTTCGAAGGTGATAGGGGCGCCGGTGGGGATGGCGTTGTCGCCCATCATCATGTCGAATTGGCCGGTGCCGTGGGGGTCGGCGAGGAGTTCGACACGGGGGTTGTAGGGGTTGGAGCTGACCGAGGCGCGGCCCTGTTTGAGAGCTGCGAGGATGGCGGGTTTGCTGCGGTCGGTGGCGTAAATCCAAGTGGTGGGGGTGCCGACATAATTGCCCGAGCGCTCGATGGTCAGGGGAACGATGAGGGCTGGGTCATCGGGCATGCCGTGATGGGAATCGCTGCCGCCGCGCGCGCCGAGCATGCGACCGGAGAGGAGCTGATCGTCCCAGATGCGCACGCTCGGGATGTTCTTGGGCCAGATGCTGGTATTCCAGATTTCGACGCTGTCGGCGAGATCGAAGGAAAACCCATAGTGGTTCTTGTGGTGCGGGTGATTCGCCGACCAGTGAATGCCGAGGTCTTGCTTGAGTTTGAGGAGATCCCAATCCCTTGCATTGCGGGAGTCGAAAATGGCCTGGTGGTCGTAGGGCTCGGCCGAGAGGATGTTGACGTGGCCGCGAGGGGCGGTGAGTTCGGCGCCGTAAAAGAGGAGCACGCTTTCGGACGTGTATTCGGGATCGGCCCAGGTGTTTTGGGCGACGGCGCCCTGGACATGGACGTCATGGTCGGTGATGGCGAGATAATCGAAACCGAGCTTTTCGGCGAAGGTGATGATGCGGGATTGGGGGTTGTGGGCGCTGTCGGTCGAGTGCCGGCAGTGCATGTGCCAATCGCCCTTGAGCCAGACGCCGTTCTCGACGCCGGGGAGCGGGGGAAGGGTGCGGGGGAGGGGTGGGATCATGGCGGGTCTCGGTGTTTGGGAGACCCCCACCTAACCTCCCCCTGGGAGGGGGAGGGATAAGTGGGGCTCACGACGGGCGGTGATTAGCCCAAAGCGATGGTTTTGATTTCGAAGGGTTTGAAGGTCAGGTCGATGGTGTTTGCGCTTTCGGCCAAGGTGGACGTGTCTGTCTCGTAGAGGTCGGTTTCGCTGATCCTTGAGGCGCTGGGGAGGGTCAGGGTGACTGTGCCGGCCTTGTTTTGGGTTTCCAAGAGGCGGAGGATCGTGCGCTGGCCGTCCTCGCTTTGCTTGACGGTTTCGATGGCGATCTGGTCGCTCGAGAGCGTGGCGAGGGCGGTGAGGGTCGGTGCGACGGAGGCAGAGCCGGCCAGGAGACGGAGCGGCTGGTTGAAGGCGGTGGCGGCGTTGTGGACTGTTTGCAGGTCGCCGGCGTGGACGAGGAGCGCGTAGCGCAGATGATGTTCGCCCTGGTCGGCTTCGGGCCAGGGGAAGACAGGGGATTTGACCAGCGTGAGGCGCAGGGTCGAGCCCTTGGCGTCGTAGCCATATTTGCAATCGTTGAGCGCGGCGACGCCGAAGCCGGTTTCGCTGAGATCGACCCAGCGATGCATCGAGGTTTCGAAGCGCGCCTTGTCCCAGGACGTATTGGCGTGGGTGGGGCGGGTGAGGTGGCCGAACTGGGTTTCGGCGCGGCTGACATCGGTGCGGATGGCGAGCGGGAAGCCGGTCTTGAGGAGCGTCTGGTGCTCGTGCCAATCGATCATGGTGTCGAATTCGAGCTGGGCGGCGTCGGCGGCGAGCGAGATCACCTGCACGATGCGGGAATTTTCATAGGTCCATTCAAAGCGGATGGCGGCGCGCCAAGGGCCGGTTTCGACGACTTCGGCCGAGACGAGCGTGTCGATTGGCCAGGACTGGTCTTCGACATAATCGTCGATGTCCCAGGCGTCGAAATCGATCGGGATATCGCGATGGGCGACGAAGGCGTTTCCGAGCTTGCCAGGCTGGATCGCTTCGCGATTGCGGACCTTGTCGAAGAGCGAGGTGAGCTGGCCACGGGTGTTGAAGGTGGCGCGGAGGGTGGCGTTTTCGAGGTGTGTGGTTGAGACGGAGAGCGTGGTTTCGGGTGCCGATGCCGTTGCCTCGGTGAAGGTCAGAGCGGTGGCGGAGAGGGGGGCGAAACCGGCGGAGGGGGCGACGGTTTCGGTTGAGCCGTCGGCGCGGGTGATGGATTGGGCTGGGATGGTCTCTCCAGAGACGATGATCGCGGAAGTGCCGGCCGGGAGGACAAGCAGGTCGGTGCGGTTGAGGCTTGTGGAATTGAGGACCGTGTAGGTGCCAGCTGTCGCGAGGGGCGCGGCGAGCTGGTCGCGGAGGGTGGCGGCCTCGGCGAAGAAGGCGGCGTAGTCGCGGTCGCTGTCTTCGTAGACGAAGCCGATGGAGGTGCCGGGCAGGATGTCGTGGAACTGGTTGAGGAGGACCGTCTTCCAGAGCCGCTCAAGCGTGTCCTTGGGGTAGGCCACGCCGTGCCGGCTCGCGAGCACGGCGAGAACTTCGAGATCGTGGAGGGTCTGTTCGGCGAGGCGATTGTTGCGCTTGTTCTTGGCGACCGAAGTCAGGGTGCCGCGGTGATATTCGAGATAGAGCTCGCCGACCCAGCTTGGGAAGGCTTCGGGCTCGCGGTTCATACGTTCAATAAGGCGCTTGAAATAGGGCGCCATGGGCTCGTGTTTGATCTTGGGGCAGCCGGGAATGCCGCGCTCCATGCGTCGGACGTTTTCGAGCATGCCGCGGGTGGGGCCGCCGCCGCCATCGCCGTGGCCATAGACGAGGAAGAGTTCGTCGTGGAGACCCTGCTGGCTGAAGCGCTTCCAGGTGCCCATGACGTGGCTGGGGACGAGATCGGGGCAATAGGTGGTGTTGATCCCATCATATTCGTAACGCTGGGTCGTGAGGAAATAGGCTGGGACCTTGGTGCCGTCCAAGCCTTGCCAGAAAAAGATTTCATGCGGCATGCGGTTGGTGTCGTTCCAGCTCATCTTGTGGGTGATGAACACTTCGAGGCCCGACAAGGCCATGAGCTGGGGAAGGGCTGCGGTGTAGCCAAAGGTGTCTGGTAGCCAGACGATTTTCGGCGTCACGCCGAATTTTTCCTGATGGTATTTGACGCCCTTGGTGATGTGGCGGACGAGGCTTTCGCCAGAGGCGATGACGACGTCAGGTTCGAGCCAGAGCGCGCCCTCGATTTCAAAGCGCCCGGCTTCGACCTGGCCTTCGATGCGCGTGAAGAGCTCGGGATAATCTTCTTCGAGATAATCGAGCAGCACGCCCTGATTATACATGAAGCGGTAGTCTTCATATTCATCCATCAGGGAGAGGGCATTGGCCATGGAGCGGGCCATTTTCTGGCGGGTTTCGCGGACGCGCCAGAGCCAGGCGACGTCGATATGGGTGTGGCCGGTAGCGACGATTTCAGGCATGGCATCGGCGTCGGCCTCGGCATAAAGCGCGTCGGCGCGGGTGCGGGCGGCTTCAAGGCTCGAGGCGAAGCGCTCGGGATTGCCGGGGCGGAGGTCGATGAGGTCGAGCGCGTCATCGATATGGCGGAGGAGGCGGGCGCGGCGGGCGTCGTCGGGTTTTAGAAGGCGGGCGACGTCGAGCGGGACCTTTAGGTCATAGTAGACGATTTCGGCGAGGCGATCGAGGGTGACCAGTTCGACGGCAAAGCCGAGCTGGCGGCGGTTTTCGATGGTGCCGGCCTCGATGAGGATGTCGATGGTTTCCCCGCCCTGGGCCTTCGAGGTGATGCGAAATTCGCGGTGATTGCCGTCGCCGCCGCTGGCGATCTTGCCATTGAGGCGCACGAGAAGCTGCGGATCGCTGCGGCCCATGACGGAGCCGAACTGGGCCTCAACGCGGCCGAAGACGGGTTTGCCGGCCATTTCCTGAGGCAAGGTGACAGAGCCGCCAAACCAGTAATAGCCATCGGGCTCGCCCCAGACGAGGTTTTGGTCGACGTCAGTCCAGTCGCTGCGATCCTCCAGCGCGGCGAGGTTGCGTTCGCCATTTTCGGCCTGCCGGTGCTTGAGCGGCACGAAGATCCCGGAGCGCTGGAAGATGCGCTCGCGGAGCACGGCGAGGAGGCGATCAAGCTTGGCAATACGGGGCATGGGCAGACTTTTTCGATGGGGCGCTGTGATTCAATTGGCGGTTATCGATAGCGAAAAACTGTGGCGAGCGCGCGATAAAAACGTTGCAATGCCGAGATTTCAGCGGTTTTCCGCTTGTCGTTTCGGTGTCACAGTTTTGCTCTATCGCAGCGCGACTTTTCCCTTTTCGATTGGCCCGCCATGCACGCCCTAGACGCCACAGTGTTGAGCAATGCTCGTATCGTTCTTGCCGACGGCATCCACGAGGGCGCGGTCGAAATTGCGGGCGGGGTCATTACCGATATCGGTTCGGCGAGCCGGCGCGGCACGGATCTCAATGGCGATTACCTCATTCCGGGGCTCGTGGAACTGCACACCGATCATCTGGAAACGCATTATGCGCCGCGGCCGAAAGTGCGCTGGCATCCGGTGGCGGCGGTGCAGGCGCATGATGCGCAGATCGCGGCGTCCGGGATCACGACGGTGTTCGACGCCATTCGCGTCGGGATCGACGAGCATGCCGATATGGGCGCGGCGGAACTGCGGATTTTGGCGGATGCGGTGACGGCTGGCGTCAATGCCGGACGGCTGCGGGCGGATCACCTGATCCACTTGCGCTGCGAGGTGTCGGCGCCAGATTGTCTCGAAAGTTTTGAGCAAATCATGGACCACCCGCTGGTGCGGCTGGCTTCGCTGATGGACCATGCGCCCGGGCAGCGGCAGTTTGCCAGCCCGGATGCCTACAAGGTCTATTATCAGGGCAAGCTCAAGATGACTGACGATGAACTTGCCGAGTTCATCGCTAGAAGATCATATGAATCAGGCACTTATTCGGACAAACACCGCAAAGCGCTGGCGGCGTTGAGTGCGGAACGGGGCATTGCGCTCGCAAGCCACGACGATGCGACCAGGGCGCATGTGGACGAGGCCGTCGAGCTTGGCATTCGCATTGCTGAATTTCCGACGACGCTGGAAGCGGCACAGGCGTCGCGCGATGCAGGCATGGCGATTTTGATGGGTGGGCCTAATGTGGTGCGCGGCGGATCGCATTCGGGCAACGTTTCGGCGCGCGATCTGGCGGCGGCGGGGCTCCTCGATATTTTGTCTTCGGACTACATTCCGTTTTCGATGTTGCAATCGGCATTTTGCCTCGCCGAGGAGGTGCCGGGGATAAGTTTGCCCGAGGCGATCGGCTTTGTGACCAAGCGGCCGGCGGATGCGGCGAGCCTTGATGATCGCGGCGAGATTGCCGTGGGCAAGCGCGCCGACCTTGTTCACGTGCGCGTCGAAGAGGGTATTCCGATCGTCATGACTGTTTGGCGGCAGGGGCGGCGGGTTATATGAGCGGAACTATCGTCGCGGTCGTGGGTTCGAGCGGCGCTGGCAAGGACAGCGTCATGAACTTTGCGCGCGAGCGGCTGGGCGACGAGATCAGCACCGTGCGGCGCGTGGTGACGCGGCCGACCGATGGCGGCAGCGAGGATCATGATAGCCTTTCGGTAGCGGAGTTTTTGGCGGCGGAAAGCCGGGGCGAATTCGCGCTGAGCTGGGAGGCACATGGGCTGCATTATGGGCTGCCGATCTCGCTCGACCGGGATCTCGGCGAGGGACGCGTGGTCGTTGCCAACCTGTCGCGTGCGGTGATCCCGGACCTGTTGCGACGCTATCCGACGGCGCTGGTGGTCGAGGTCTGGGCGGAGCCCGAAGTGGTTGCGAAGCGGCTGGCCGGGCGCGGGCGGGAAGATGCCGGGGAAATCCGGCGGCGGATGGACCGGAGCGTCGCGGTGAGACTGCCGGCGAGTACGGTGCGAATTGAGAATTCGGGTGCGCTGGATGTGGCTGGGGAGCAGTTTGTGGGGCTGCTGAGGGATTTGTTGCGGGTGGGGGCCTATTGACCCCACCTATCCTCCCCCTGGTAGGGGGAGGGATCTGCCGGTGGTGCCCAAGTATTTTAGCAAGAACCGGGGCATCCCTCCCCCTCGAGGGGGAGGTTAGGTGGGTGTGTGCTACACCACCAATTCCATCCGTTCCGCCGGAAACCGGCTCAGCGCGTAGGAGAGCGGATTGCCGTCGGGGTCGGCGTTGACTGCCTCGGAAACCAGCACGATGGCGCCGGGGGCGAGGCCGAGGAGGCGGGTTTCTTCGACGTCGGCGTGGCGGGCGGAGATGCGGGTGGTGGCGCGGACATAGTCGGGAAAACCGTAGCTTTCAAAGGCGCGGGTGATCGAATTGAGCTCGGTGAGACGGGCGGCGAAATCGGGAAATTGGCGATAGGCGAGCCAGGTGGTGGAGCGCGAGAGCGGCACGCCATCGGCGAGCGAAACGGCTTCGAGGCGGACCACTTTGGCGCCGGGTTTGAGGCCGAGGGCGTCTGCGACCTGGGCATTGGCATTGTCGATGCGATCGCCCAGCGTATTGGTGACGACGGTGTTCGCCTGGCCCTTTAAGCCTTCGCGGAATCGCGTGCGCTTGCCGATGGGATAGCTGAGACGGCGGATGGATTTGACGAAAGTGCCGCGGCCTTGTTCGGCGATGACGACGCCTTCTTCGGCCAGCACCGCGAGGGCGCGACGGACTGTGTGGCGGTTGGCGGAAAACCGTTCGGCGAGACGGGCTTCGGTGGGGAGACGGTCGCCATTTGCGAGTTTGCCGCCGACGATGTCGAGGCGGATGGCGTCGGCAATCTGACGCCAGAGCGCGACGCCACCAGCGGCTGACTGAGATTTTGTCATTGCACTTTCACACACGAAGCGTAGAGCGGGGTTAGTGAGATTAGTTGTCTATTTTATTAGACAAATAGAGGCAAGCATGACGAGCGAGATTTCTGCCGAGCAAAGCGCGAGAAAGCGGGCGCTGGATATTTTGGCGGCCGCGCCGGCCAAGGTGCTGGCCGAGCGCTGGGCAGCCTTTGGGGAACAGCCGGCGCATCAGCGCATTCGCGGGCCAGAGACCGGATTGGTCATGGTGCGCGGTAGGGCCGGGGGCGGCGGGGCGCCGTTCAATCTCGGGGAAGCGACGGTGAGCCGGGCCAGCGTGCGGATTGTAACCGGGGAAGTCGGGCACGGGTATTGTTTGGGGCGCGACCTCGACAAGGCCGAGGTCATCGCGGTGGTCGACGCGCTGCGCCAACGCGAGGCCGGTCGGGTGGATGCTGAAATTATTGTTCCGCTGGAAGAGCTTGCTGCTGCGAGCGACGCGAAAAAGCGCGATGAGGTGGCGGCGACGCGGGTTGATTTCTTTACGATGGTCAGAGGGGATAACTGATGCTTTCCCATGATTTTGGCGCCGGTTTTGCCGATCCGGTGCGCGATGCGCAGGCGGTTTTCAGAGCCATCCTCGACGCCTTGGCCAACCCCGGAACCCCGCAAAACCTGCCCGCAATCGATACTGAGATGGGGAGATTGGGTAGCATTACGTTAACGCTGACCGACCATGACACGGCGATCTGGCTATCGCCGGCGCTCGATACGGAAGCCGTGCGCGGGTTCGTCGGGTTTCATACCGGAGCCAGCATTGTCGCCGATCCGGCCAAGGCCACCTTTGCGTTTGTGGCGCGCGGCGACGCGCTACCCGATTTCGCTCGGTGCAATCTTGGAACACAGGAATATCCGGACCGCTCGACGACGATCGTCGCCGAGATGTCGGCGCTGAGCGGTGGGCCGACGCTGGTGCTGCGGGGGCCAGGTATTCGCGACACACATGAGATTAGCCCCATGGGTCTGCCCGGGGATTTCGTCGCGCAGTGGCGCGAGAACCGGGAGCTGTTTCCGCGTGGGGTGGACCTGTTGCTGGTGGCTGAGGGGCGGGTGATCGGCCTGCCGCGATCGACCCGGATTGTGGAGGCTTGAGGTGTACGTAGCTGTAAAGGGCGGCGAGGCCGCTATTGCCAATGCGCATCGCCTGCTGGCGGATCGGCGGCGCGGGGATCGGTCAGTGCCGGCGCTGCGGCTCGATCAGATTGTCGAGCAATTGGGCCTCGCGGTCGATCGGGCCATGGGTGAGGGATCGCTTTATGATCGGGAGCTGGCGGCGCTGGCGCTGGTGCAGGCGCGGGGCGATCTGATCGAGGCGATCTTTTTGGTGCGGGCCTATCGCACGACATTGCCGCGGTTTGGCTATTCGGAGCCGATCGATACGGGGGCGATGAAGATCGAGCGACGGATTTCGGCGACGTTCAAGGATCTGCCGGGTGGGCAGATGCTCGGGCCGACGTTTGACTATACGCACCGGCTGCTGGACCCAAGCATTGTCGGCGAGGATGCTGAAGTGCCAGCGGTGCGCGGGGTGGAGGACGAACAGGCGCCGCGCGTGACGGATCTGCTGGGGCGGCAAGGGTTGATCGAGCCGGATGGCGAATTGCCCGAGGGGCATGAGGTTGGCGATCTGACGCGCGAGCCGCTCGATTTTCCTCTTAACCGGGATTTGAGGCTGCAGGCGCTGGCGCGAGGCGACGAGGGGTTTCTGCTGGCGCTCGGCTATTCGACGCAGCGCGGCTATGGGCGGACGCATCCGTTTGTGGGTGAAATCCGCATTGGCGAAGTTGAGGTCGAGTTCGACATTCCCGAGTTGGGTTTTGCGGTGAGCCTAGGGCGGGTTCGAGTGACCGAGTGCCAGATGGTCAATCAGTTCAAGGGCTCCGCAAAAATCCCGCCGCAGTTTACGCGCGGCTATGGGCTGGTGTTTGGGCAGGCGGAGCGCAAGGCGATGGCTATGTCGCTGGTCGATCGGGCGCTGCGGGCGAAGGAGTTCGGCGAGGATATTACGGCGCCGGCGCAGGACGAGGAATTCGTCATTTCGCACTCGGACAATGTGCAGGCGACGGGGTTCGTCGAGCACCTCAAACTTCCGCATTACGTGGATTTCCAGGCGGAGCTGGATTTGATCCGGCGCATGCGGGCGGAATTTGAGGGGAAGCGGGAGGCTGCGGAATGAACGCCGTCGCAAACTACAATTTTGCTTATCTCGATGAGCAGACCAAGCGGATGATCCGTCGGGCTATTTTGAAGGCTGTCGCCATTCCTGGGTATCAGGTGCCGTTTTCGTCGCGCGAAATGCCGATGCCTTATGGTTGGGGCACGGGCGGGGTGCAGGTGACGGCGTCGATCATTGGGCCGGACGATGTGCTCAAGGTCATCGACCAGGGGGCGGATGACACGACCAATGCCGTGTCGATCCGTGCCTTCTTTGCCAAGGTCGCACAGGTTGCGACGACGACGCATACGGCGGAGGCGACGATCATTCAGACGCGGCATCGGATACCCGAGCGGAAGCTCGAGGCGGGGCAGATCCTTGTTTATCAGGTGCCGATTCCGGAGCCGCTGCGCTTCCTCGAGCCGCGCGAGACGGAGACGCGAAAGATGCATGCGCTCGAGGAATATGGGCTGATGCATGTCAAGCTCTATGAGGACATTGCGCGGCATGGGCGGATTGCGACGACCTATGCTTATCCGGTGAAAGTCGAGGGTCGGTATGTGATGGACCCGTCGCCGACGCCGAAATTCGATAACCCGAAAATGCACCGGAGCGAGGCGCTGCAGCTCTTTGGGGCTGGGCGTGAGCATCGGATTTATGCGGTGCCGCCGCATACGGATGTCGTCAGCTTGGATTTCGAGGATCATCCGTTCGAGATCCAGCATTTTGAGCAGCCCTGTGCGCTGTGTGGGGCGGAGGGGGTCTATCTCGACGAGGTCATTTTGGATGACCGGGGCGGACATATGTATGTGTGCTCAGATACCGACCACTGCGAAGAACGGCGGGACGCGGGGTTTGTTGGGGTTCTGGGGATGCAGGAGGCTGCGGAATGAGCGACGAACCGCTGCTCAAGGTCAGCAATTTGACCAAATTTTACGGTTCCCGCCTGGGCTGTGCCGATGTCAATTTCGAGCTTTATCCGGGCGAGGTGCTGGCGATTGTCGGGGAGAGTGGGTCGGGGAAGACGACGCTACTCAATACGCTTTCGGCCAATCTCGAACCGACGTCGGGCGAGGCGCTCTATCGGATGCGCGATGGAAGCTGGCGCAATATTTATGAGCTTTCCGAGGCCGAGCGGCGGTTTTTGACGCGGACGGATTGGGGCTTTGTGCATCAGAACCCAGCCGATGGATTGCGCATGACGGTGTCGGCGGGGGCGAATGTTGGCGAGCGGCTGATGGCTGTGGGCGATCGGCATTATGGGTGCATTCGGGATACGGCGCTTGATTGGCTTGGGCGCGTGGAGATTGCGACGGATCGGATCGATGATCAGCCGCGCTCGTTTTCGGGCGGCATGCGGCAGCGGTTGCAGATTGCGCGGAATTTGGTGACGGGGCCGCGGCTCGTGTTCATGGATGAGCCGACGGGTGGGCTCGACGTTTCCGTGCAGGCGAGGCTGCTGGATTTGTTGCGGCAACTGGTTGGGGAGCTAGGGCTCTCGGCAATTGTCGTGACCCATGACCTGGCGGTGGCGCGGCTGCTGAGCCATCGGATGATGGTGATGAAGGGTGGGCATGTGATCGAGGCGGGGCTGACGGATCGGGTGCTCGATGATCCGCGCGAGCCTTATACGCAATTGCTGGTCAGTTCGATTCTGCAGGTGTGATGATGACCGCTCTATCCGTGAGAAATCTCGCCAAGACTTTTACCATGCACTTGCGCGGGGGGATCAGCCTGCCGGTGGTGGAGAATGTGACCTTTGAGGTCAGTGCCGGCGAATGTGTCGTGCTGGGTGGGCCATCGGGGGCGGGGAAGTCGTCCATTTTGAAGATGGTCTATGGGAATTATGGGGTTGATCGGGGCGCGGTGATGATCGCGCATGGTGATGCGATGGTGGATCTCGCAAGTGCCGATCCGCGCACGGTGCTGACCTTGCGGCGCGATGCCATTGGCTATGTGAGCCAGTTTTTGCGGACGGTGCCGCGGGTTTCGGCGATCGATGTGGTGGCGGAGCCGCTTGTGGTGCGAGGGGTCGATAAGGCCGAGGCGCGCGGACGGGCAGGGGAATTGTTGGCGCGGCTCAATCTGCCGGAGAGGCTCTGGGAACTGCCGCCGGCGACGTTTTCGGGCGGCGAGCAGCAGCGCGTCAATATTGCGCGGGGCTTTATCACCCATCACTCGGTGCTGCTGCTGGATGAGCCGACGGCGTCGCTCGATGCCGCCAATCGCGCCGTGGTGGTTGGGATGATTGCGCAGAAAAAGCGCGAGGGGGTCGCGATGCTCGGGATTTTCCACGATGAGGAGGTGCGGGCAACCGTGGCGGATCGGATCGTCGATGTGACGGGCTTTGCCCCGAAGGTGGCGGCATGACCCGGCTTGGTGACACACCATCCATTCATCCGACGGCGCAGGTGAAGGATTCCGAACTCGGGCGCTATGTCGAGATCGGGGCGGGTTCGCATGTCAGCCGGTCCAAGATCGGCGACTATTCCTACTGCGTCGAGAACACGCAGATCGCTTATGCGGATATTGGCAAATTCGCCAATATCGCGAGTCATACGCGCATCTATGCGTCCATGCATCCGATGGAGCGGGCCTCGCTCCACCACTTTACCTATCGCTCGGCCTGGTATTTCGAGGGCGAAGAGGACGATCAGGGCTTTTTCGACTGGCGCGCGAGCAATGGGATTCGGATTGGGCACGATACCTGGATCGGGCATGGCGCCGTGGTGATGCCGGGGGTGACGATTGGCAATGGCGCGATCATTGGGTCCAATGCCGTGGTGACCAAGGATGTGGCGGACTTTGCCATTGCGGTTGGTGTGCCGGCGAAGACGATCAAGCAGCGGTTTGCTGATCCGATTGCGGCGAGGCTGGATGCGATGAAGTGGTGGGATTGGAGCCACGAGAAATTGCATCAGGCGCTGCCGGATTTTCGGGGGCTGGGGATAGAAGCATTTTTGGAGAAGTATGAGGTTTGACCCCCACCTAGCCTCCTGCCCCTATTGAGGGGGAGGTCAGGTGGGGGGGCGCGACAACCCGCCACAGTACTCCGGTGAATAGTCATGGAACCGTCACCGATCATACATGGTGACGTTACACGCGCGCCTTAGGTCTGCCGCAGTTCAACGACTGGGGCGACTTCCATGCTCAAGATTTCGCACGTTACACGACGGTTCGGTGACAAGATCGCCGTCAATGATGTGACGCTCGAAATCCCGCAAGGGCAGATGGTGGGCATTATCGGTCGTTCGGGCGCCGGCAAATCGACGCTCTTACGCATGATCAATCGGCTCAACGACGTTTCGTCGGGCTACATCGAATATGACGGCGTGCGCACCTCTGAGCTCAAGGGCAAGGCGCTGAGGGCCTGGCAGCGCGATTGCGCCATGATCTTTCAGCAGTTCAACCTCGTGCCGCGGCTCGATGTCATCACCAATGTGATGCTGGGCCGGCTCAATGGCCGCAACCCCCTTCTCAACCTCCTCCAGGTGTTTTCGCCCGACGAGCAGTTCGAAGCGCTGAAGGCGCTGGAGCGGCTCGATATCGCGCAGACGGCGACCCAATGGGCGCAGACCCTGTCGGGTGGGCAACAGCAGCGCGTCGCGATTGCGCGGGCGCTGATGCAGAAGCCGAAGATGATCCTTGCCGACGAGCCGATCGCTTCGCTCGATCCGCGCAATGCGCAGATCGTCATGGATAGTCTTCGCGATATCAATTCCGAGGGCATCACCGTCATCACCAATCTCCACACGCTCGATACGGCGCGCGCTTATTGCGAGCGGATCGTGGGGATGTCCGCGGGCAAGGTGGTGTTCGACGGGACGCCCAACGAGCTGACGACCGATGTCGCTCGCACGATTTACGGCGCCGATGGCCTCAAGGAGGCCTTTTCCGAGGCGATGACCTCGACCTCGATCGCGCCCATCCAATACCTGCCGCGCACGCCGACCAATGCGCACCAGGCACCCTGAAACTCGGCCCCATTCCAAAGAAACCGAGATTACCAAAACGCGTCACCAAAGGAGACCTCCCGTGTCCGCGATCCGTAAACTGCTTCTTGCTTCCGTCGCGCTTTCCATGTCGACCGCATCCTTTGCCCAGGACGGCCTCGTCCTCCGCATCGGTCTCGATGGCGGCGAAAACGAAGCCGACCAGCTGCGCCGTTCCGAATGCGTTGCCGAGCCGCTGAAGGCTGCAACCGGTGCCACCGACGTCCAGTTCTTCCCATCGCCGGACTATAACGGCATCATCCAGGGCCTTCTCGGCGGCACCATCGACATCGCCATCATGGGCGCTTCGTCCTATGCCGCGATCTACCTGCAGGACCCGGAAGCCGTTGACCCGGTGCTGACCACCCAGCAGAAAGACGGTTCCACGGGCTACCACACGATCATGGTTGCACGCTCGGATTCGGGCATCACCGACCTCGCTTCGACCAAGGGCAAGAAGCTCGGCTTTGCCGATCCTGACTCGACTTCGGGCTACCTGATCCCGTCCGTTGCTCTCCCGCCTGATCTCGGCATGCCGATCGCTGAATTCTACAGCGAAACCGGCTTTGGCGGCGGCCACGAAAACCTCGTGCTCGGCGTTCTCGACGGCACCTGGGATGTTGGCACCACCTTCGGTTCGGGCCAGGGCGAATTCTCGGAAGGCTACACTTCCGGCAACCTCCGCATCATGGTCGACAAGGGCCTCCTCGACATGGATGACCTCGTCGAAGTCTGGCAGTCGCCGATCATCCCGAACGGCCCGCTGATGGTGTCCAACAAGCTGCCTGCCGACATCAAGGAAAAGGTCACCGCCATGTTCAAGGCGCTGCCCGAGACCGATTTCGAATGCTTCGACGCGTTCACCGCCGGCGGCTACACCAACTTCGTCGACGCCGACCAGACCATGTACCAGACGATCATCGACGCCCGTAAGTCGGTTATCGGCGGCTGATTTTTTTGATCTTTAGCCGCGGTCGCAAACTGCCACCGCGGCTTTCACACATGCGATGTCTTCCCCGCGCAGGCGGGGATCCATCCTGAAATCTCAAGATGGGCCCCGGCCTTCGCCGGGGTGACATCCAGTTGGTAGGGGCGCCGCGCCTATGGCAGACATCGGTCATCAATCCGGACTTTCGCCCGCCGGCGAAACTATCCTGCGGCATTATCGCAGCCAGGTGATGACGCGGCGGGTCTATTCGGTGATCGCCGTCCTCGGCATCATCATCGCGCTGCTGGCGGCGATGAGCTATGCCAATTCGGCCAATTCGGGGAAGTTTTTCGAACGCCTTCCCTTCATGTTCGACTTCATCAAGAACTTTACCCCGCGCGATCCGCTCGAGATCTTTCGCGCCATGTTCGGGGTGGCCTCGCCCTATTTCGATGGTTCGGCGAAGTATGACTATACCTCGAGCAATATCTACCTGACCGACAGCCTCTACATTCCGAATTTCGTCTATCAACTGATCGTCACGGTCAATATTGCCGTGGTGTCGACCATCATCGGCGGGGCGATCGGGTTTTGTCTTTGCTTTTTTGCCGCGACCAATCTCGTGGGCGCGGGGCCGGTGCGCTGGGTGGTGCGGCGGATCATGGAAGTGATGCGCGCTTTCCCTGAGATCGTCATTGCGGGGCTGCTGACAGCGGTGCTGTCGATCGGGCCGATCGCGGCGATTGCGGCGGTGTCGCTGCACACGATTGGGGCGCTCGGGAAACTCTTCTTCGAAGTGGTCGAGAATGCCGACATGAAGCCCGATGAGGGGCTGAAATCGGTCGGGGCGAGTTGGCTCGAGCGCGTGCGCTACGCCATCGTGCCGCAGGTGATGCCCAATTTCGTATCCTATGGGCTGCTGCGCCTCGAGATCAATGTGCGTGCTTCGACCATTATCGGCGCGGTGGGCGGCGGCGGGATCGGGGAGGTGTTCCGCCTCTCGATCGGGCGCGA
>CAJYKO010000301.1 GCA_913775215.1 uncultured Devosia sp.
TCGGCGTTCTATTTCGATATCCGCAAGGATACGCTTTATTGCGATGCGATCTCTTCGGTGAAGCGGCGTTCGGCGCTGACCGTGCTCGATCATCTGTTCAATGCGCTCACCGCCTGGCTCGCGCCGATCCTGGTGTTCACCATGGAAGAGTGCTGGCTGGAGCGGCATCCGGGCGAGATGGAATCGGTGCATTTGCGGCTGTTCCCTGAAATCCCGGCGGATTGGCTCGATGATGAATTGGCCAGCAAGTGGCAGTTGATCCGCGCGGTGCGCCGCGTCGTGACCGGATCGCTCGAAATCGAGCGGCGCGAGAAGCGGATCGGCTCTTCGCTGGAAGCTGCGCCGACCGTGTTCATTGCTGATGCGCGGTACATCGATGCGTTGGAAGGACAGGACCTGGCCGAGATCGCGATTACATCGGCTATTGTCGTGAAGCAGGCGGAAGGTCCGGCGGAGGCGTTCAAACTCGATGACGTGCCGGGGATTTCGGTGATGCCGGCTCTTGCGGAAGGTACGCGCTGTGCCCGGTCATGGAAGGTGTTGCCCGAAGTCGGGAGCGACCCCGAATATCCGGATGTGACGCTGCGCGATGCGCAGGCTCTTCGCGAACGGGCGGCGGCAGGGATTTGAGGTTGGGGCTAAGCAACACACTATAGACGCACTCGGTTGTCACCCCGGCGAAGGCCGGGGCCTATCCTGAGATATCAAGATGGATCCCGGCTCAGTGCCGGGACGACAGTCGGAGGTGGTGGAGGCATGGTGCCAAAGCCCTGGCAACCCGTTGGTCAGAGCCGAATTCGCATACCCCTCATCCGGCGCGTCGCGCCACCTTCTCCCCGACAGGGAGAAGGAAGACGGAGAGCGTCATGAACGCCAAAGCATCACCCGCCGTTTTCACCTCGCTCCTCGCAGCGGTGCTCGCCTTTGGCATCGACCGGGCGCAAAAGGGCTATCATATCGCGGCCGATTGCTATGCGGTTGGGCAGGCAGCCTGCGTCTCGATCTTTTCCAACTTCATTCCGTTTTCGATGACCGGATGGCGCGGCGGCGAGATTGTTCCGGTCACGCCGTTCTTCGACTATGTGCTCGTCTGGAATACCGGCATTTCCTACGGCCTGCTCGACGGGCTGCCGGTCTGGGCGCTCGGGGCGATCATGATGGTGGCGATCGTGGGGCTCTCGATCTGGTGGTGGCGGACGAATGCGCCGCTGGTGCGGTTGGGGCTGGGCTTTGCCATTGGCGGGGCGCTCTCGAATGCGCTCGATCGGCTGATCTATGGCGCGGTTGCCGACTTCTTCCACTTCCACTGGGGAACGTGGTCGTTCTATATCTTCAACATCGCCGATATGGCGATCACGCTCGGCGTCATCTTGCTTTTGCTCGATGCGCTGGGGGTGGGACGGCCACGCAAGACGGCCGCTTAGGACTAACGGATCATTGTGCTGCCCAAATCTGGTTTTAGGGGCAGGAATGCGGTATAAGCGCCGCCACTATCGTAAGGGACGTTTCATGCGTATTGGATTGACCGGCCACCAGAGCCGCATTTCGGCCCCGGCGCGTGCGGTGCTGGCAGGCCTTGCCCTCGCTGCCACGCTTGCCCTCGGCGCGTGCACCACGGTGGAAGGCACCAATGCGCTGACCGATGTCGGCACCTTCGAGCGCGAAGTGCTGAACACGACCGCGCGCGGCGTCGGCCTTATCCCCGGCGATGCGCCCAAGGAAGACTTGACCAAGCCACGCGCGCCGCTGGTTCTGCCGCGCACGACCGCAAGCCTGCCGGCCCCGACGACCGAAGTGGCAGCAGCGCAATTGCCGGCCAATAGCGATACGGTTCGCGTCGATACCAGCAATCTGAGCGAGGCCGATATCCAGCGCCTGCGCAACGCCAAGGTTGTGGACCTTCGTTCGCTCTCGGGTCGTCCGCTGACGGCGGAAGAAGCCCGTGCACTGACCGCGCGTATGAGTGCGGCCGGCATGCAGGTTTCCGGCGCAGCAGAGCGTCCGCTTTATCTTCCGCCGGACGAATATTTTACCCGCGTTGGCGATGCCAACCTGGTTTGCCGCACGGCGAACGGGGAATTGGTGCCTCTGAGCGATGCGCGCTGCCCCGACGAAGTACGTCGCGCCATGCGCACTTCGGGCCCGAGCGCCAGCCAGCTCAGCACCGGCCCGAGTGCCAAGCTGACCAATTCGGAAACGAAGATTCAAAACTAAGCTCGGCTGCGAGCTTTCTGCTTCCTGGGCGGCCGGATGATCCGGCCGCCTTTCGCTTT
Source organism: uncultured Devosia sp. (assembly GCA_913775215.1). Taxonomy (GTDB): domain Bacteria; phylum Pseudomonadota; class Alphaproteobacteria; order Rhizobiales; family Devosiaceae; genus Devosia. The sequence continues at coordinate 2,274 of CAJYKO010000301.1, forward strand.
CTCCGCGCCGCCCACAATGGGTCCCGCATGACACGAAAGTTGTTCGCATGAGCGACACGCCAAAACCCGAAACCGCCGATCGTCTCGCCAAGGTCATGGCTCGCGCCGGGCTGTGCTCGCGCCGCGATGCCGAAGGCTGGATTGCCGCCGGCCGCGTCACCGTCAATGGCAAGAAGGTCATCACGCCGGCCTTCAACGTAACGAGTCGCGACAAGATCACCGTCGACGGCAAGCCGCTGGCCGAGCGCCAGGGCACCCGCGTCTGGCTCTATCATAAGCCGGCTGGGCTCGTGGTGACCGAGAAGGATCCCGAGGGGCGTCCGACCATCTTCGAGGCACTCGAAGAGCAGGGTCTGCCGCGGGTCGTCACCGTCGGTCGGCTCGATATCAACACCGAAGGCTTGCTGCTCCTGACCAATGACGGGGGCCTGAAGCGCATTCTCGAACTGCCCTCCACCGGCTGGCTGCGACGCTATCGCGTGCGTGCCTATGGCTATGTGACACAGGCGCAGCTCGACGCGCTCAAGGACGGTATCACGGTTGAAGGCGTCAATTATGGGCCCATTTAAGCCACGATCGAGCGCGAGCAGGGCCACAATATGTGGATCGTCGTGGGGCTGCGCGAAGGCAAGAACCGCGAAGTCAAAAACGTGCTCGGTGCGCTTGGGCTCGAGGTGAACCGGCTCATTCGCGTGTCCTATGGCCCCTTCCAGCTGGGTGATCTCGCCGAGGGCGCCATCGAGGTTGTCAAGGCCAAGATGCTCAAGGACCAGCTAGGCAAGAAGCTCGCCGAGGCTGCCAATGTCGATTTCGACAGCGAAATGCCGGAAGGGCTTTTCCCGCCGCCGCGCGCCATGAGCGAAAGCCCGCGCAGCCGCGGTTTCCGCAAGCCGGCAGCGCGGTCTGGGTTTGAGGATCGCGACGAGGAGCGGTCGGTGCGGCCGCGCCGCATCCACTTTGACGACGATGGTCGCGCGCCGGAAGAATATGCGCCCAAGGGCCCGAGCCGTCCGGGTCGGGGTCGCATGGATCCCGACGATCAACCGGCAAGCAATTATGGCCGTCCGCCGATCCGCGCGCCACGCGCCGAGAAGCCGGAAGGCGATCGCAAGTCGTTCGGTGACAAAAAGTCCTTTGGCGCGAAAAAGTCCTTTGGGGACAAGAAACCTTACGGTGAGCGGAAGTCGTTTGGGGACAAGAAGGCCTATGGCGATCGGCCCCAGCGCGGGCGTCCTGAAGGTGGCGAACGCCCAGCGCGTGGGTTCGGCGAGCGGCCGCAGCGTCGCGATGAGGACCGGCGTGGTGGCGGCGAGCGCCCGCAGCGCGGTTTTGGCGGCGGTGAGCGTCCGGCACGCGGCGCAGCGCGGCCCTTTGGCGACAAGCCACAACGCAACTTCGGCAGTGGGGACCGGCCAAATCGTAGTGGTGGCGAGCGACCCGCTCGGAATTTTGAGGATCGTCCAAGCCGCGGTGACCGGCCGCAGCGCGCTTTTGGTGACAAGCCGGCGCGCTCGTTCGGCGATCGGCCAGAGCGTGGACAGCGTTCGGATCGTCCGCAGCGGTCGTTCGACGACAATCGTGGACCGCGTCGTGATGACCGGCCAGGGATGGGGCGCCCGCAGGGTGGTCGCCCCAGCGGCAAGAGCTTTGGCGGCGGACGTCCCGAAGGTGGCCGGCCGTCGACGGGTGGCCGTCCCGGCGGCAAGCCGTTCGGTGGGAATCCTGGAGTCGGTCGGCCAACTGGTGGTCGGCCAACTGGTGGCGGTCGTCCCACGGGTGGTGGGCGCCCAACGGGTGGTGGGCGCCCAACGGGTGGC
>CAJYKO010000302.1 GCA_913775215.1 uncultured Devosia sp.
CTAAGCTTCACGCAATTCCGGGACATCGAGGAAAAGGTTCGCCTCGGCACGTTCGATGCCGTCCTGATTAAGCCGATCAGCCCCTGGGTTTACCTCGTCTTTTCCGGGCTCAACATCGGCTATGTCGGTCACATCATCCTCGCGGTCTGCCTGATGGCCTGGGCCGTCACACAAGTGAGCGTCAACTGGTCGATTCTGACCGCCCTATACTTCTTGTTGAGCCTCCTCAGCGCCGCCATGGTCACCGCAGCCATCATGACCATGATCGGCGCGACGGCTCTACTCTGGGTGCGCTCAAAGCATCTCTTCTCCATCTTCTTCGGCTTCTGGGAACTGGCGCGCTACCCGCTCAACATCTTCCCGGTGCCCCTGCAGGTCTTGATGCTGACCGTCGCCCCCCTCGGCTTCCTCGCCTTCGTGCCGGTGGCCGTCACTCTGGGCAAACCCGTCCCCCTTCTCGGCGACTGGGCCGCGTTCGCCTCCCTCGCCGCCGGCCCCTTGGCCGTCCTCATCGGCGCCCTCCACTGGCGCTACTGCATCCGCAATTATCAGGGTGCAGGTGGCTAGGTTCAAAGTTCCAGTAGCCCTTATGGTGAGGTGCGGAGCGCAGCGGAGCCTTGAACCACGATGGCGTGCCCCCTCCTAAAGTCGGGACTCGACAACCCCCAAATCCTCCGCTAGCTTCCTCGCCATGATCAACGCCGCGACTTTTTATTGGTATTTTAGCTATCCGCTCCCGGCGGAGGCTATCGCGCGCGTGTCCTGATCCCGACAAGACCAGACCCAAATCGCAAGCCAGCCGCCCGACTTCCGAGGCGGCTTTTTTCTTGGCCCCTCGAAAACCTTCCGAGGACTAAGAAATGCTCAAATCGACCGACGACCTCCGCATCACCGAAATAAAACCGCTGACCACACCCATCGAGGTCATGCGACAGCATCCGCGCACCGACGCAGCCACCCGCACCGTCCTCGCCGCCCGCCACGATTTCCATAATATTCTGACAGGCCAGGACGACCGCCTCGCTGTCATCGTCGGCCCCTGCTCGATCCACGATGCCAAGGCGGCCATGGACTACGCCCACCGCCTCGTCGCACTGCGCGAAACCCTTGGTGATCGCCTCGAAATCATCATGCGCGTCTACTTCGAAAAGCCGCGCACCACGGTCGGCTGGAAGGGCCTGATCAACGATCCTGATCTCGATGGCACCTTCAACATTACGCAAGGCCTCCACACCGCCCGCACGCTTCTTCTCGACGTCGCCAATCTCGGCCTGCCCGCGGCCTGCGAATTCCTCGACATGACGACGCCGCAATATATCGCCGACCTCGTCTCCTGGGCCGCCATCGGCGCCCGCACCACTGAATCCCAGATCCACCGCGAACTGGCCTCCGGCCTATCCTGCCCGGTTGGCTTCAAGAATGGCACCGATGGCAACGTCAAGATCGCCCTCGACGCAGTCCTCTCAGCCAGCCATCCGCACCATTTCCTCGCCGTCACCAAGGACGGCCAATCCGCCATCGCTGCCACAACAGGCAACGAGGATTGCCACATCATCCTGCGTGGCGGCAAAACCACCAATTACGATGCCGCAAGCGTCGAAGCCACGTCCCAAACCGCCCTCAAGGCCGGTTTGAATCCCGCTATCATGATCGACGCCAGCCACGCCAATTCGTCCAAAAACCCGGAAAACCAGCCGCTCGTCCTCGCCGACATCGGCGCCCAACTCGCCGCTGGCGACAAGCGCATCATCGGCGTCATGATCGAGTCCAATCTCGTCGCCGGCCGCCAGGACCTCATCCCCGGCCGCGATCTCGTCTACGGCCAATCGATCACTGACGGCTGCATCGATTGGGACACGACGGTGACCACCTTAAACGCTCTCGCCGAAGCCGTCGAAAAGCGCCGCGCTGTGAACAATCAGGCGGTGGCATAATCACATGCTCTTCTCCTCACAGGGGAGAAGAGCACAACTACTCGGCCGGCGAATGCCCGTGATTGTCCTGAGGCGGCTTGTCTTGATTGCGCAGGTAGAGCCAAAACAAGATTAGCGCCCCAAAGACACAGGCAATCCAAACGTAGAGAAAGAGCACCGTATTCATCTAGTCCTCCAGTCCCTTGAGCACATCCCTCGCCACCAAACGTTCCACGAAGGCGACGATGACGCCAAATCCGATCAACCCGGCTACGTTCAACAAGTCAGACCTCATTTGTAGAATTCCAAGGTTGAACCCCACAAAAGGCGTGACCAGTGCAGCCAACACCGTCCCTGACGCCACGGCATTGAAGAAACCAGCCGTCAGCTTCCTTCGCTCATTTCGGGCCGTTTTGTTCAACACCATCGCCCCCGATAGATCGAACCCTTGTAGGTGATTGGCCCAACCCAAAACTGTCAAGCGACTGCCAACTCCCTTGACCCCCTGCCACCATTCCTGTTCTCTCGCCCCATGGCCAGAAACCCGCTCACGCTCGTCCCCAATATCATCACCATTGCCCGCATCGCCGCGATCATACCGATCGTCTGGCTCGTTATGGATGGCGACGTCACCATGCGCATCATCGCCCTGGTTCTCTTCGTCGTGGCCGCAGCCAGCGATTGGGTGGACGGCTATCTGGCCCGCGCCTGGCACCAATATTCCGATCTCGGCCGCATGCTGGACCCGATCGCCGACAAGCTCCTCGTCGGCATCCTGATCACCGCCCTCGCCTGGGACGGCAGCTTTTCAGGCTGGGACATGATCCCCGTCGTCGCCATCCTCTTCCGCGAATTCTTCATTTCTGGCCTGCGAGAATTTCTGGGTAATACGTCGATCGTCTTGCCAGTCAGCAAGCTCGCCAAATGGAAGACGACCATCCAGCTTGTCGCTCTCGCTGTCGTCCTCTTCGAGCGTATCGTTCCTGGATTCGGCCTCGTCTCCGATGTCCTGCTCTGGGCTGCTGGCGCCATTACCCTCTGGACCGGCTGGAACTACCTCAGGGCCTCCTGGCCTCATCTCTCGGGCACGACTGCCAAATGAAAATCCTCTATTTCGCCTGGCTGCGCGAGCGCCTCAATCGCGCCAGCGACGAGGTCACGCCGCCGTCCGACGTCACCACGCTCGAAGAGCTCGTCACTTGGCTGCGCGCCAATGACGAGACGCTTGACCTCGCCATGGCAAATCCCAGGCAGTTCAAGATTTCCAAGAACGCCCGCATCGTCCCCTGGAACACGCCCCTTGACGGTGCCGAAGAAGTTGCCATCCTGCCGCCCATGACCGGCGGCTGAGATGATCATCATCTGCGAAACACCCTTCGATCCCGGCGCCCTCCTCAATCAATTCCAAGCCAACCACCCTGAAGCAGGCGCCGCCGTCACCTTCACTGGCATGGTTCGCTCCCTCCCCGATCGCCCGATCACCGCGCTCATCCTCGAATGTTATGCCGACCTCGCCCAGAACGAGATCGCCGCCATCCGCAGCGCGACCATCGCCCGCTTCGACCTCATTGACGCTGCAGTACTCCACCGCTACGGCCGCCTCGTCCCCGGCGAGCCAATCATGCAGGTGATGACTCTAGCCGCCCACCGCCAGGCCGCCTTCGACGGCGCCCAATACCTCATGGACTACCTGAAAACCGACGCACCATTCTGGAAGCAGGAAGAAACGGCGGCGGGCACGGAATGGGTAGAGGCGAAAGCGGCGGATGACGCGGCGCGAGATCGCTGGAGTTAATCGAACCAGGATTTCGGATCGGTCATACCATGCACAATCGCTACCACGAGAAAGCCATCCTGCGTCGGCTCACAGAGAACAAGATATGAGCCGACTACGAGATGCCTAGCTCTTGGGCCAATATCGTCGCGCCGTGCCCCCATACCCGGATTTTCAGCAGCTAGCCGAAT
>CAJYKO010000303.1 GCA_913775215.1 uncultured Devosia sp.
GACAGGGCATTGCCGGTTTCGACGCGGAAGACGCGTTCTTCCGAGAGCGGGCCATCGCCATAATATTGCGAAGCGACGAACAGGAAACCACCGCCAACGACGACCAGGCCAATGACCAGAAGGGTCAGGAGCCCATTGAGCACGTCGATCAGACCATTGGATGAGCGGCGGCGGCGTTTACGTCGTTCGTTCATCGTCGGGAATCACCTTTCGGCCAGTGGGCAAACCTTTGTGTCGCCACACCGTGGCGAAGCGGCGGCATTGTTTGCAATGGATGTGAATAAAAACAAGGGGCACGTCGCATGACGTATGGTGTTTCGGGTGATAGCGGGCTGCAAACGGTAGTTTTCTGCGCTGCCGATACTCACGTACAAATGTACGCTCCGTTCCGGTGCTCGAAAACCACCGCTTTCGCCTCGCCCTGACCCGAATCCCCACACGTCCTAGTCTAGCGACGTGCCCCTCTTGATAATCGAAAAAATCAGGCGACCTTGCGCATGACCAACGTGGCATTGGTGCCGCCAAAGCCGAAGCTGTTGGAAAGCGCCACGTTGATTTCCTTCTTGAGCGCCACCTTGGGGACAAGGTTGATCGGCGTTTCCACGGAAGGATTGTCGAGGTTGAGCGTCGGCGGGGCGATGCCATCGCGCATGGCGAGAAGGCAGAAGATGGCTTCGACCGAACCTGCGGCACCCAGGAGGTGACCGATGGCCGACTTGGTCGAGCTCATGACACGGCCTTCGGCGGCGGCGCCGAGAACGCGGGTGACAGCGCCGAGTTCGATCTCATCGCCAAGCGGCGTCGAGGTGCCGTGGGCGTTGATGTAGTCGATTTCGGAAGCCGAGATACCTGCGCGCTTGACGGCAGCACTCATGGCGCGGAAGCCACCATCGCCATCGGGCGCAGGCGCCGTGATGTGATAGGCGTCGCCGGAAAGGCCATAACCGATGATTTCGCCATAAATCTTGGCGCCGCGGGCCTTGGCGCGCTCATAATCTTCGAGCACGACGATGCCGGCGCCTTCACCCATGACGAAGCCATCGCGATCCTTGTCGTAAGGACGGGACGCAGCGGTCGGGTTGTCGTTGAAGCCGGTCGAGAGCGCGCGGGCGGCAGCAAAGCCCGCGAGCGACAGACGATTGACGCAGCTTTCCGCGCCACCGGCCACCATCACATCGGCATCGCCAAGCGCGATCAGGCGGGCCGCATCACCAATGGCGTGAGCGCCGGTCGAGCAGGCGGTGACGACGGAGTGGTTCGGGCCCTTGAGGCCGAACCGGATCGACACATGGCCAGAGGCCAAGTTGATCAGACGGCCCGGAATGAAGAACGGGCTGATGCGGCGCGGACCCTTTTCGTGCAGCGTGACGGAGGCATCATAGATGCCGCCGATGCCGCCGATACCCGAGCCGATCAGGACGCCAGTGCGCTCCTGCTCTTCCTGGGTCTTGGGTTCCACACCCGCATCCTGGATGGCCTGGGTGGCAGCGGCCATGGCATAGACGATGAAATCGTCGACCTTGCGCTGTTCCTTGGATTCCATCCACTCGTCGGGATTGTATTTGCCCTCGGCATAATCCCCGAGGGGCAGCCGATGAGCGATCTGGCAGGCGATATCATCGACCTGGAAGTCGTCGATACGCTTGGCTCCACTCTTGCCTGCAAGAATATTGGCCCAAGTGGCCTCAACTCCGCAACCAAGGGGCGTGACAAGCCCCATTCCGGTGACGACGACTCGACGCAGTTCCATGTCTAACCCTGCCCGGCCAGCTTAGCTGGTGGCCTTGGTCAGGAAAGCGACGGCGTCGCCGAAAGTCTGGATCGACTCGGCAGCGTCATCGGGGATCTCAACCGAGAATTCTTCCTCGAAAGCCATGACCAGCTCGACCTGATCGAGCGAGTCAGCGCCCAGATCGTCGATGAAGCTGGCCTTTTCCACGACCTTCTCGGCGTCCACATTGAGGTGTTCCACAACGATCTTGCGGACCCGATCAGCGACATCGCTCATATTTGACTTCCCTTTTTAGAAATCGACGTTTCGTTTCGCTTCTTATTGGCCAAGAGCCAATTCAGCAAGCTCGGTTTTGACCTGCCGGGGCGCAATGTAAGCGGCCTTGGGGGCGCTCGCAAGGGAACCGGCAAGAGTTAACGCGGCGGCGAGTAACACGTTTCATTTCGCATTGCCAGCCGCGTAAACCTTGGTTTCCAAGGGTTTTGGACCCTTGAAAGCCTCTTTTAGATCATGGCCATGCCGCCATTGACGTTAAGAGTATGGCCAGTGATGTAGGCGGCGGCGTCGCTGGCGAGGAAGACGGCGCAGGCGGCGACTTCCTGTGCAGTGCCCAGGCGATTGGCCGGAATGGTCGACAAAATCGCCTCGCGCTGCTTGTCGTTGAGCTCGTCGGTCATGGCCGATGCGATAAAGCCCGGTGCGATGGAATTGACCGTGATGTTGCGGCTCGCGACTTCGTGGGCCAGCGCCTTGTTCATGCCGATGAGGCCGGCTTTCGAGGCAGCGTAATTCCCCTGCCCTGGATTACCCATGACGCCGACGACGGATGAGACGCCGATGATGCGGCCGAAGCGCTGCTTCATCATGCCCCGCAGGACCGCGCGGTTGAGATGGAAAGCAGCAGTGAGATTGACCGCGATAACCTCGTCCCACTCTTCATCCTTCATGCGCATGAAGAGATTGTCGCGCGTCATGCCGGCATTGTTGACGAGGATATCGAGGCCACCCATGGCGGCTTCCGCTGATGGCACGAGCTTATCGACATCGTCGAGCTTGGACAGATTGCAGGGCAGGATCGGACAGTCTTTACCGATCTCCTTGGCAGTATCTTCAAGGGCGCCGACGCGGGTGCCCGAGAGGGCGACGGTGGCGCCAGCGGCTGCCAGAGCCTTGGCGATTTCGCGGCCGATGCCGCCGCTGGCGCCAGTGACGAGGGCGCGCTTGCCGGTCAAATCGAACATGTTGCTTCCTTGGTTCAGGCGATGACGGCAGAGACGAAGGCATCGATATCGGCGGGCGAGCCGATCGACTGGGTCGCGACATCTGGGGAGATGCGCTTTGCAAGACCCGAGAGGACCTTGCCAGTGCCGAGTTCGACGAGTTGGGTGACGCCACCCTGGTCTGCAAGCCAGGTGACGGTTTCGGTCCAGCGAACGACGCCGGTGACCTGCTCGACGAGGCGCTGGCGGATTTCGGAGGGGTCGGTGATCGGGGCGGCCAGAACGTTGGCGACGAGCGGAACCACCGGAGCTTTCATCTCGACTTCAGCGAGCGCGGCGGCCATTGCGTCGGCAGCGGGCTGCATGAGCGAGCAATGGAACGGGGCGCTGACGGGGAGCATCAGTGCGCGCTTGGCGCCCTTGCCCTTGGCGATTTCGACGGCGCGTTCAATGGCAGCAAGAGCGCCGGAGATGACAACCTGGCCCGGCGCGTTGTCATTGGCGACCTGGCAGACTTCGCCCTGTGCAGCTTCTTCAGCAACGGCGCGGGCGGTTTCAAGGTCGAGGCCGAGCAGCGCGGCCATGGCGCCGTGGCCGACCGGTACAGCCTTTTGCATGGCCTGGCCGCGGGTGCGGAGGAGGCGCGCGGTGTCGGAGAGAGAGAAAGTGCCGGCAGCGCAAAGGGCGGAATATTCACCGAGCGAATGGCCGGCGACAAATTTGGCGTGGGCAGCAAGGGAAACGCCGCGGGCTTCGAGGACGCGGAGGACCGCGATGCTCGAGGCCATCAGCGCAGGCTGGGCGTTTTCCGTCAGGCGCAGGACGTCTTCGGGGCCTTCGAACATGGTCTGGGACAGTTTTTCGCCCAAGGCTGCATCCACCTCGTCAAAGACGGCGCGGGCTTCGGGGAAGGTATCTGCCAATTCCTTGCCCATGCCGACGGCCTGGCTACCCTGGCCGGGGAAGGTGAAAGCGATGCTGGACATGTTGTCTCCGGGGTTGCGGAACAGTGCGTGGCGTTTGCCGAGTGTATTTAGCCGAGTCAAGCAATCTCTCTTAAGGACTTTTGCGGGAGAATTGCGACCAATTCCGACTGCGGGTCCACACGCGGATCGGGAAATGCACGTATTTAGCCAGTCGCGATTTTCGAAATCCTGCGCTGTTAATCCTTTTTGGAGCCAGCTTGGGAACGCGAGAACTGGGGGCGCCATGAATGATTCAGTCGCAGTGACCAAGGGCAAGAAGCTTTCTCCCAGGCATGCCATTGTCGCGCTGATGATAGCCGGCAGCACCTTGCTCTGGTGCATTGCCGGGCTGCAATTGCAAGCTGTCGCGCCGGATATCGGCATATGGCCCGCCAATGCAATATTGCTGGGGATATTGGCCGCCAACCGCAGGACCAATACACCCGTGACCTGGGTTTCGTCGGCCCTTGCCTATGTGGTTGCAGCCCTGGTAATGGGGCGCGACCTCGGTCAGGCGGCGCTGTTCACCATCGAAAATATCAGTGGAATCTTCGTCGGACTGGCGCTGATCCATCGCTATTCGGCACGGCTTACGCCGATCACTGATCCTGTTGGTCTTGTGACGATGTTCGGCATTTT
>CAJYKO010000304.1 GCA_913775215.1 uncultured Devosia sp.
GATGCAGCGACGACGGGTTATGTGAAGGAAAGCGTCGCGGGGGAAACGGGGCCGGCCGGCAAGCGCTATAATATGCGCTGGGTGGGGTCGATGGTGGCCGATATCCACCGCATCCTGATGCGGGGCGGGATTTTTCTTTATCCGCTCGATAGTGAGACAGTCAGCAAGGGCGGGCGCTTGCGGCTGCTTTATGAGGCGAACCCGATGGCCTGGCTGATCGAGGGGGCCGGTGGGCTTTCGACGACGGGGACAATGGGGATTTTGGAGATTGCGCCGACGGGGATCCACCAGCGGGTGCCGGTGATTTTGGGGTCGGCAGAGGAAGTGAGACGGGTTGAGGCTTGGTATGCCAAGGGCTGATTGCTCGCTCAGCACCGCTCTCTAGCTTGTCGTCATTGCCGGGCTTGTCCCGGAAATCTTATTTCGCTGAAGCGTGGACCACCGGGACATGCCCGGTGGTGACGGTGTGAAGAGATCGCGCTCTCTGAGCGAGACTTTGCCGACTGCACACTGAAAAATTGCAACGTTGCGATGATGTGGGTAGAAGCGTGGGCAAACGTCCGGCAGTGATGGCCGGAGGGGAGATATGATGAGCGAGACGACCCTTTCCCTGCCCCGCACCAATGCCAGCCCTTGGCAGAAGCGGCCTTTTCACCGTCAGTATCTGATGCGGCAGGCCAATGACCTGTTCGACTTCTTCGAAGCCGCCTCGATCAATCCCAAGGGTGGGTTTTTCGAGCTCGACGATGAGGGTTTTCCGCTCGGGGAAGATAATGGCCTGCGGCAGATCCATGTGACGACGCGCATGATTCATTGCGCTGTGATCGGCAGCCTGATCGGACGGCCGGGTTCTGACGAGATCATCGATCATGGGATGCGCTATCTTTGGGAGAAGCATCGCGATGCGGAGCGTGGGGGGTATTTCTGGTCGCTCGATGACAATGGGGTTCGGGATAGCGTCAAGCAGGCCTATGGGCATGCGTTTGTGCTGCTGGCCGGGTCGAGCGCCAAGCTGGTTGGACATCCGCTGGCCGACAAGGTGATCGCCGATGTGACCGAGGTGATCGAGCGGCGCTTCTGGGACGACAAGGCCGGGGCGGTGCGCGAGGAATTCAGCGCCGACTGGGTCGAAGTGCCGGGCTATCGCGGACAGAATTCGAACATGCACCTAACCGAAGCGCTGATGGCAGCCTTCGAGGCGACGGGCAACAAGGATTATCTCAAGAAAGCCGAAAGGATCGCGCAGCGGATTATTCGCGACAATGCCGTGCCGCTGGGGCATCGGGTCGCCGAGCATTTCGACGAAAACTGGGGCGTCGACAAGAATTACAAGCACGAGAACGAGATGTTCCGCCCGTCCGGCACGACACCGGGACATTGGCTCGAATGGTCGCGGCTGCTCTATCAGCTCTGGGTGCTCGGGCAGAAGCAGCATAGCTGGATGACCGATGCGGCGCGGAGCCTCTTTCGCGCTTCAGTGGACCTTGGCTGGGACAAGGTCCATGGCGGGTTCTTCTATACGCTCGACTGGGACGACAAGCCCGCGATCCGCGAAAAGCTGTGGTGGCCGGTGGCTGAAGCCATTGGCGCGGCGGCTTACATCTCGGCGCATGACAACGAGGACTATTTCCAGGCTTGGTATCGCAAGCTCTGGGACTATGCCGAGAACCATGTGATCGACCATGCGCGCGGCGGTTGGCTCAGCGAATTGTCCGAAGACCTGACGCCGGCGTCGAAGCTTTTTGTCGGCAAGCCCGACATCTATCACGCGCTGCAGGCCTGCCTCATTCCGCTCTATCCGGCGACGGGCAGCTTAACGCATGGCATTATCGAGCAGGATCACACGACGCGCGGCAACAACTAAACCCGCCTCGTCACGAGAGATTGGGGCGTCGGGGTCAACCCTGACGCCCTTTTTGCGTTCTGGCTTTCGAACAGGAGAAAACCATGAACGATCTGAGCAGTAAGGCGGCGCTGGTGACGGGGGCAGGTTCGGGGCTGGGCAAGGCAACGGCGCTGCGGTTGGCCAAGGCGGGCGCGAAGGTAGCCGTGTTGAGCCGGACCAAGGAAGAGATCGATAAGGTCGCCAAGGAAATCGAGGCGGCGGGCGGCACGGCGATCAGCATTCCGGGCGATACCTCGAGCGATGCGGACATGAAGAAGGCCATCGAGACCGTGGTCGAAAAGTTCGGCAGCCTCGACATTGTCGTTGCCAATGCCGGGATCAATGGGGTTTGGGCGCCGATCGAGGACATTACGCCCGAGGAATGGGACAAGACGATTACGGTCAATCTGCGCGGGACCTATCTCACGATCCATCATGCCGTGCCCAAGCTTGAAGCCGCAGGTGGCGGGGCGATCGTGATCATTTCCTCGATCAATGGGACCCGGACGTTTACGACGCCGGGGGCCTCGGCCTATTCGGCGACCAAGGCCGCGCAGGTGGCAATGGCACAGCAGTTGGCGTTGGAGCTGGGACCGCGCAAAATCCGGGTGAACGCAATTTGTCCGGGCGCGATCGAGAGCGAGATCGACGACAATACCGAGCAGCGCGGGACAGAAAAGACGGAGATTCCGGTCGAGTTTCCCAATGGGGATATTCCGATCACCAATGGCAAGCCGGGCAAGGCCGAGGATGTGGCGGAGGCGGTTTTGTTTTTGGTTTCGGATGCATCAAGGCATATTACGGGATCGCCGCTTTGGATCGATGGCGGGCAGAGCCTGTTGCGGTAGGGGGTACCCCCACCTAACCTCCCCCTGGTAGGGGGAGGGATTTCCCGTGGCTCACGGTTGGATGCGACCGAGCCGAGATTGTCAGGACGGCGGGAGAGGCGTAGAGAACGGCGGATTTCTTTGCGCAAGTGTCCGTCATGTCCGATCCCCTGCCTGCTTCGTCTCAAAGCCTGACCGATCTTGCCGTTTTGGCGGCGATTGCGGCGGCAGAGGTTATTCTCGAGGTCTATGCGCGGCCGATCCATGCGGTGTCGAAGTCCGATGGATCGCCCGTGACCGAGGCGGATGCGGCGGCCGAGAAGATTATCATCGATCATCTTGCCGGGACCGGCCTGCCGGTGCTCGGGGAAGAGAGCGTGGCCGCGGGGATCATTCCGCAGTTGGGTGATCGCTATTTCGTGGTCGATCCGCTCGATGGCACCAAGGAATTTATCAAGCGGAACGGGGAATTCACCGTCAATATCGCGCTGGTCGAAGACGGCAAGCCGGTGATGGGCGTGGTGTTGGCGCCGGTGACGGGCGAAATTTTCGTTGGCGATGCCGATGGGGCCTGGGCTGGGAAGATCGTCGATGGTGTGGTGACGGGCCGCGCGCCAATCAGTATTGGCTGGATGCCGCGGTTGCGGATCGTCGCCAGCCGCTCGCATGGTCACGCGGCGCTTGAACAGCTCTGCGAAAGCTTTGATGTCGAGAGCGATGTCTCAGTAGGATCGTCGCTCAAATTCTGCCTTTTGGCACGAGGCGATGCGCAACTTTACCCGCGCTTTACCCCAACATGCGAATGGGACACGGCGGCGGGCCAGGCGGTGCTGGAAGCGGCAGGGGGCGCCGTGGTAACACTGGATGGCGCGCCGATGCGCTATGGCAAGCACGCGCTGGGGTTTCTGAACCCCTATTTCGTTGCTGCAGCGAGCCTTGAATTGGCGCAGCGAGCGGCAGAAAAAATGCGAATTTTGCTTGCGTAATACTGCGGCAATGTCCGGTTCCTATAGACTAGATTAAGAGGGAACCAAGAGGGACATGCAAGAGACGCTTAACTGATCTGCACGATCGCACCGCGCGTAAATCTTGCCGTGCGGGGGTTGAGAATATATAGCCCGAGCATATATCGGACCGGAATAGGTCACGGGATTGTGCTTTATGAACGTGCGAACGCTTTGCCTATCGGTACTTTATGAAGGCGAAGCCACGGGCTACGATATCCGCCGCATGGCCTCGGAAGGCGAATTCGCCTATTTCATCGAAGCAAGCTTCGGTTCGATCTATCCCGCGCTCGCCAAGCTCGAGGACGATGGGCTCGTAACGAGCCGCACCGTGCCACAAGAGGGGAAGCCGGCGCGCAAGGTCTATTCGATCACCGATGCCGGACGCGAAGCTTTTGCTCATGACTTGTCCGGACCCATCGGGGAAGACGTTTTTCGCAGTCCGTTTCTCCTGCTGGCACGATTTGTCAGCATCCTGCCGCAAAATCTCGTCGAGCAACGCGCTGAAGAACACATCGAGCGCATTGCTAGAGATCGACATCGGCTGGAACAGGGGCAGGCAGATGGAAACTTTAGCCCGGCAGATTGCTGGGTCATTAATTACGGGCGTGCAGTCTTGGATGTTGCAGAGCGTTATTTGCGCACTCACATGCACGAACTGATCAAATTATCGCGAGCCGAGCAGAGCAAGGACGCGGCGGAATAAAAGGGGCGACTATTCTATGCGTGCATTGTTTTCTTATGGGCTGGCGCTCTTGATCCTCTTGGGGGCAGGCGCTTGGCTGGCAACCGGAACTCTTGTTGTTGGCGGAAGTGGGCCAGGCAATGGCGAAAAGCCGATCGTTTCGGTCATTGAGGGCAAGGCACATGGTCCTGTCGCAACGGCATTGGGGAATGCCGGGGTGCTGGCCGAACATCACGAGCCGGAAACCGACCCTGCCCTGACCATTGCCCAGCGCAATGAAGAAACCACCGGCGCGAATGCCCCGATGCCGGATGTGCGCGTGCAGACATTCAACGCCCAGCCGATGCCGATCGAAGTGCCGCTGCGTGGCCGCACCCAGGCCAAGTCCAGCGTGACCGCCGTTGCCGAAACCGCCGGCACGGTAGACGTGGTGCATGTGACCAAGGGCCAGCGCGTCGCTATCGGTGATGCGCTCTGCACGCTCGATCAGGGCACGCGCGCTGCCGCCGTTGCCCAAGCGCAGGCCGGTGTCGATCAGGCCAGTGCTGCGCTTGCCCAGGCGCAACTCAACTTCGACACCAATTCCGACCTGCGCCAGCGTGGACTGGCTGCGGCTAACACCGCGAACGCCGCCGAAGTGGCCCTTGCTCAGGCCAAGGCCGGCGTCAGCCAGGCGGCTGCCGGGCTTGATAATGCCCAGGCCGAACTCGATCGCACGGAAATCACCGCCAAGGTGGCTGGACTTGTGCAGGACCCGGTGGCCACTGCCGGTTCGATGCTCAATGCCGGTGGCGCTTGCGCGACCATCGTGCAGCTCGACCCGATGGTCTTTGCCGGCATGGTTCCGGAAAAGCATATCGGGCTCGCCAAGGTTGGTCTTGAAGCCACGATCACCACCGTGACGGGCCAGAGCGTTGACGGCAAGGTGACCTATATCGCCTCGCAGGCCGACAATGCGACCCGTTCCTTCCCGGTCGAAATCGAGATCCCGAACCCCGACTTTGCCATCAAGGATGGCGTGACGGCTGAAGCCAAGGTTAACCTTGGCGCGGCACCCGGCCATCTGCTGCCGCAATCGGTGCTGACGCTCGATGACGAAGGCACGCTCGGTGTGCGCACCGTGGAAAATGGCGTCGTCGCCTTCCACCCCGTGACCATCGTCAGCGATACGCGCCAGGGCGTTTGGGTGACCGGCCTGCCGGCCACTGCCGAGGTGATCACCGTCGGCCAGGAAAGTGTGACTGCCGGACAGGCCGTGAAGGCCAGCCCCGCGACTGAAGCTGCCCCTTCTGAACCCGTAGCCAGCTAAGGACGAGTTTCATGCTCGACTTCATCGAAAAGATCCTGAGGATGCCGAGAGTCGTCCTCACCGTCATGGTGATCGTCCTGACGGCTGGTACGGCGGCCTATCTTTCCATGCCCAAGGAAAGTTTCCCGGCCATCGACGTGCCATATCTCTATGTCTCGATCAGCCAGACGGGCGTTTCGCCGCGTGACGCGGAAAATCTGCTGGCCAAGCCGGCGGAAGAAGAACTGGCAAACCTGCCGGGGCTGCAGAACATCACCTCGACCTCGACTACTGGTCACGCGTCGGTGCTGCTCGAGTTCGACATCAATACCGACAAGGACCAGGCGCTGCAGGATACGCGCGCCAAGATGGACGCGGTCAAGGCCAAGCTGCCCACGGATGCCGACGACCCAACCGTCAGCGAAGTCGACTTTATCGGTCCGATCATGTCCGTCGCCGTTTATGGCACGGCGCCTGAAAAGGAACTGACCCGCCGCGCCGAGGAACTGCAGGACGCACTTGAAGCTCTTGGCGATGTGCGCGAAGTCAAGCTTTCGGGCTCGCGCAAGGAACAGCTCGAAGTTCGCATCGACCTCCTCCGCCTTGAAGCCTATGGGCTGACTGCCAGCCAGTTGCTCGATGCGCTCTCGCGCAACAACATGGTCGTGCCCGGCGGTACGCTCAACACTGGACAGGGCTCGTTCAATATCGAAGTGCCTGGCCTGATCAGCAATGCGCAGGACGTCTACGACCTGCCGCTCAAGACCGACGGCAATACCGTCGTGACCTTTGGCGATGTGGCGACGATCACCCGCACGCTGGCTGACGCAACCGAATATACGCAGGTGAATGGTTCGCCTGCGCAGATTCTCGGCGTTTCCAAGAAGATCGGCACCAATATCATCGACGTCTCGAACCAGGTTCGGCAGACGACCGAGGAACTCGCCAAGAGCTGGCCAAGTGGCGTGAGCTATAGCTTCTTCCTCGATCAGGCCGAGACGACGACCAATCTCTTCCGTTCGCTCGAGGCCGCCGTTCTGACCGCCGTGGCGCTGGTTCTGATCACCTGTGTCGCAACGCTGGGCGTTCGCCCGGCGCTGATGATCGGCCTTTCGATCCCGCTCTCTTTCATGATGGCCTTCCTTGTGGCTGAAATGCTCGGGATGACGATCAACATGATGGTGATGTTCGGGCTCGTCATCGCCGTCGGGGTGCTTGTTGACGACCCTGTCGTGGTCGTCGAATATGCCGAGCGAAAACTGCAGGAAGGCGTGCCCAAGCGCGAGGCCTTCATCATGGCCATGCGCAAGATGTTCGTGCCGGTGGTTGGCGCCACGGCGACGACGCTGGGCGCGTTCATTCCACTGCTCTTCTGGCCGGGCATTATCGGCAAGTTCATGAGCTATCTGCCGATGATAGTGATCATCGTCATGATCGCCTCCTTCATCTCGGCGCTGATCTTCATGCCTGTGATCGGCTCGGTGATCGCCTCGACCCATGTCGATCCGGTGGCGAAAGCCAAGGCTGATATCGTCATGTATCCGGACAAGTTCGACACCAGGAAGGTATCGGGCATTACCGGGTTCTACGTGCGCGCCATGGAGAAGCTGATTTCCTGGCCCATACCGACGCTGGCGGTGGGTTTTGGGATCATCGTCGCGATCTTTGTCGCCTATTCGATGAACCCGACGGGATCGGAAGCTTTCCCTGCGTCCGAACCGGAATATGCGACCGTGGCCGTTGTCGGTCGGGGCAATTATTCGCCCGAGGAAGTGCGCAACATGCTGATCGAGGTCGAGGACCAGCTTCTGCAGGTGCAGGGCATCCAGGACGTGATCATGCAGTTCGGCACGACCGGCGCTTTTGGCACCATGCCGCCCGACACGATCGGCAACTTCCAGCTGCAACTCGTCAACTGGAACCATCGCGTCAAGGCCGAGCAGATCTTCGGTGAAATCCGCCAGCGCGTGGCCAATATCGCGGGACTGGATATCCAGGTTCTGGCGGCGGAAAACGGTCCGCCGGCAGGCAAGGACATCAACCTGCGGGTTGAAAGCACCAATTACGACGACCTCGTGCCGGTCGTGACCGCCATCCGCGATCACCTTGCCACCTGGCCCGAAGTGGTCGACGCCGAAGATGGCCGCCCTTCCCCCGGCATCGACTGGCAGATCACGGTCGATCGCGCAGAGGCCGGCAAGTATGGCATCGGCGTGCGTGAACTCGTGCCCTATGTGCAGCTGATCACCAATGGCGTGAAGCTCGGCACCTATCGCGACGAGGAAGGCGACGAACTCGATATCCGCGTTCGCCTGCCCAAGGACGAGCGTACGTTCGACGCGCTTGACTCCATGCGTATCGCCACGGCGAACGGCATGATCCCGGTTTCGAACTTCATCGACCGCACGCCTGTGCCCAAGGTCGCCAATATCGAACGGCGTAACCAGGTCTATGTGATGAACGTGGCCGCGGGCCTGCAAAACCTGCCCGAGGGCGTTTATGCCGCCGATAAGGTTGCGGAACTGCAGAAGTGGATCGGCGAGCAGAACTTCCCCGACAGCGTCAATGTGGCGTTCGGCGGCGCAGAAGAGCAGATGGGCGATGCCAATGCCTTCATCGTGACGGCAATGGGCATGGCTATGGCCCTGATCTTCTTCATCCTGCTGCTCGAATATAACAGCTTCTACCAAGTGATGGTGACGCTATCGACCGTGGTGATGTCGGTGGCCGGCGTGCTTCTCGGCATGCTCGCGACGGGGATGACCTTCTCGGCGATCATGACCGGCCTTGGCATCGTGGCGCTGGCGGGCATCGTGGTGAAGAACGGCATCGTGCTGATCGACACCTACAATGACTATAATCGGCACCAGCATGTGGAGCCGGTCAAGGCGATGCTGCTGACCGTCAGCCAGCGTGTGCGCCCAGTGTTGCTGACCGCGTTCCTTACCGCGCTCGGCGTTATCCCGATGTGGGCCAATGTGGAGTTCGACTTTATCCGCCGCGAAATCGTGGTCGGTGGTCTCGCCGGCTCTTGGTTCATCCACCTCTCGGCCGCGCTGGTTTCGGGGCTCTTCTTCTCGACGGCTCTAACGCTGGTCATGGTGCCCGTCATGGTTACGGCCCCGAGCGTCACCTGGCGGCAGATCAAGGGCACGGGCGAATGGCTCCGCGGTATGCGCCGCAAGCCGGTCGCCGCGGCTCCAGCCGGCTTTGACGGGATGGCTGTCGAGGCAATCGAGGATGCCGATGGCACCAAGCGGCACGTCGTTAGCAAGGATGCCGGGCTCGACGAACGCAGGGATGCTGCGGAGTAGAGCTTGGGATTGAAAGAAACGAAAAGGCCCGCAGCGATGCGGGCCTTTTTCATGAGCTGGTCACGAAAACTCATTGAGCCGCCAGTCGTCACCGTCGAAGTGGATGTCGCGGGTGGCGGGGTTTTGGGGTGCGAGGACTTTGGGCCAGAAGACTTGGGCGGCTCTGTTGGCATGGGGGACGGCGATGTGCCACTGGCCGGGGTGGGCCACGAGCGCCTCATTGACGGCGGCTTGGCCGGCTCCCCTGCCCCGATAGGCTTTCAAGACGAAGAACTCGGCCATGAACCAGCAGGGCTGGCGGCCGGTGAGTGGGCATTCGTCAATGACGAGGGCGAAGCCGGCGATTTCGTCACTGGACATGATGAGATAAGGAAAGCGCCAGAAGCGGTCGAGGAAATCATATTGATAGCGGCCATCGGCGCCGACCGGAAACGGCATGAAGGCGGTCATGTCGTGGAGGTAGAGCTGGATCAGGTTGGCGATGACTGGCTTCTGGTCGGGGCGCGC
>CAJYKO010000305.1 GCA_913775215.1 uncultured Devosia sp.
TGACGCTTTTCAAGACCAAAGGTATTCGTCCCATGATCCCGAACAACGACCTGTCGTTCCAGATGTTCTCGTCGCGCAACGCTGCGACGCTCGAGGAGCAGCTCAAGCTCCTTTCCGAACTCGGCTATAACGATGTGCAGCCTTTCTTCTTCGGCGCACCGGAAAACAAGGCCGAACTCGACGACTATGTCGCGCTTCTGGGCAAGTACAAGCTGACCGCCAAGTCCGGTCACTTCACCCTCGACATCTTCGAGCAGTCGCCGGATCTGGTCGAAGAGATTGCCCGCAAGTTCGGCATGTGGCTGGTCGTCGTGCCCTGGATCAACCCGGAGGACCGACCGACGACGGCCGAGGGCTGGAAGGCGATCGGCGCCAAGCTCGCCGCCTACACGGCGGACATGAAGGCGCGTGGGCTGACCTTTGCCTACCACAACCACGAATTCGAGATGATCCCGCTGGCCGATGGCAGCTACCCGATCGAGCACCTGCTCGGCGAGACCGTGCCTTTCGAGCCCGACCTCGCCTGGGTCGTGGTCGGCAAGGCCGATCCCCTGTTCTGGCTGGAAAAATACAAGGGGCGCATTCCGGCGGTGCACGTCAAGGATATCGCGCCCGAGGGGCAGGGGCTCGACGAAAAGGGTTTTGCCGACCTCGGCCACGGCACGCTCGACTGGCAGACCCTGTGGGATGCCAGCGTTGCTGCGGGCTCCCAGCTCATGATCGTCGAGCATGACCAGCCCAGCGACTGGACGCGCTTCGCCTCCCGGTCCATCGAGACACTTCGCAAGATCGGCAGATAACCGGCACCTCTCGAGCCGGTCAGCCTCCCGGACCACTCCAGTGTCCGGGAGGCCCCTTTCTCACGCATGCACTATTCAGGATCATCCATGGCCACCTCCCCCTATGATGCCATCATCGTCGGCTCCGGCGCGTCCGGCAGCTTCGCGGCGAAGGAACTGACGGCGCAGGGCCTGCGCGTGCTGATGCTGGAGGCGGGCCGGGAAATCACGCCGGCCGACTTCGATCCGGCGACCAAGCCGAAGAAGGTGCCGCCCATCAATATCCTGGAGCGCGCGATTGCCACGCTGGGAGGCCAAGCCGTGCAGTCGCGCGCCGCCTTTTTCCGCGGCATGCTGAGCAAGTTCTACGTCAATGACCGCGACAATCCCTATACGACCCCGCCCGACGCACCCTTCGTGTGGATCCGCGGTCGCCAGGCCGGCGGGCGCACCCATACGTTCGGCCGCGTGCTGCTCCGCTGGACAGACGATGACTTCAAGGCGCAAAGCCGGACAGGTCGCGGGGTCGACTGGCCGATCTCCTACAGCGATCTCGAACCCTTTTACGACGAGGTCGAGACGGCCCTTGGCCTTTACGGCAATACCGATGGGGTCGAGTCCCTGCCCGATGGCAAATACAAGGCGCCGGCAAAGCTGAGCCCGGCCGAAGAGCATTTCAAGGCAGCCGTGGAAACGCGCTGGCCGGAGCGGCATGTCGTCGCCTGGCGCTCGCTGGCCCCATCGCCCAAGCGCGTCTTCGGCCCGCTCGAAGACGCCAGGGCCACAGGCCTGCTCACCATCCTCTTCAACACCATTGCCCGGCGGATCGTCACCGAAGACAAGCGGGCGACCGGCGTGGAAGTGATCGATGCCGTGACACGGGAGACGTCGATCATCCGCGCCGAACATGTCGTGGTCTGCGCTTCGCCCATCGAAAGCGTGCGCTTGCTGCTCAATTCAGGGTCATCCGACCATCCGGGTGGCCTGGGCAATTCCTCGGGCAATCTCGGCCGGTATTTCATGGACCAGTTGCCCATGCTCGGCTTCGGCATATACCCACCGATGCAGGGGGGCTGGAGCGGCGACGACAGCCAGCCGGCCGACCCGTTCTACGATCCTTCGGGTGGCATTTTCATCCCGCGCTTCGATGCCAAGGGCGATCCGGCAACCCGGGGCGACTACGATTTCCAAGGTGCGGTAGGCCGCGGCGGCTCCAGTGGCGGTCCGGCATCGCTGCTGTTCTTCGGCTTCGGTCAGATGCAGCCGCATGCTGACAATCGCGTCTGTCTCAATATGTCAAAGGCGGATCGCTGGGGCATCCCCGTCCCGCACATCCGCTGCAAGATGCAACCGGTGGACGAGGCGCTGCTGCAGCGTCAGGAGGCTGCGTTCGTCGAAACGATCAATGGCGCCGGCGGAAAGGTGGAGTTCGTCGGTTCGCCGCGCGGCATCCGGGAATGGGGCCGTGGCGCCTATCCCGATGCCGATCCGATCTCGCGCTTTCTGTTCAAGCGCTTCTTCAAGCAGGTGATGGTCATGGGCGCGGCCATCCATGAAGCGGGTGGCGCACGCATGGGCGCCGATCCCCAGACCTCGGTGCTCAACCAGTGGGGACAGTGCTGGGATGTGCCGAATGTCTATGTCACCGATGCCAGCGCCTTCTGCGGCAGCGGCGTGACCGGCACGACGCTCACCATCATGGCCCAGACCGTCCGCGCCTGCCGCCATTTGGCGCAAGGCAAAAAAGATGCTGGGTTTCATTCAGGCTCATTTTTCGAGCCAGGTTCGGGAATGTCACAGGCTTCCGCGGTTTAGCCCCAGCTATCGGGGTTTGGCGACCCGGATCGAAGGCTCACGGCACTGACCAATGCAGCAGTTCTTGATGCCGATATTCTATGCTATGACGCTTCCTATGCTCGACGCCTTCGTCGTAGTGGGCATGATGTCGGGTGTGCTTTACACAGCTGGCCTGCTCGAACTTCAAACATATTGGATAGTTGCCTGCTCGATAGGTATCGTGCCAATTTTTCCATTCTTGTTTATGCGACAAGCTTGGCACGCCGCCGATCAACGGCCTGATGCCTCCTGAGCGACTGCGACCAACCTGAAAGGCACAGGTCAGAAGCAAGCGAGTAATCCGCGGTACAAAAATCAGGCGTGTCTGCACCACTAAAACCACCGTGCAATCTTAGTAGCTTGCACGATGGTTTTAGGTTCGCAAGGCGCAGGGTTACACCAGAGCTTTGACGTCTCCTTTGACCATGCGCCAACGAAAACCAGCCGTTCCGCATCCCACCCCCGAGCCGGCATCCTTCAAACGAGAGCGAATGGCAGCTTTCGGGAACTCGATTTGCGGGTCTGCGCGACCGGAAAGGGGCGCGTTTCTGCCAACGGCCTCTGACTCTCGATCAGCCCTAAGACTAATCGTGAGCTGCTTTGAAGCCTTCGCTGTGAACATCATAGGCGTTGTTCAAAGTGCCATTTCACGAATTCGTCCGTTGTTCGGACACCATGGTCCATCACAGCCTCATAAACCGTGGCGCTGGGAATTTTGGCAGGCCCATAGTCAGCAGACCCGAGTACGTCGTGTTTGATCTGCAAGATGATTTGCCGGTCAGTTTCCGTCAGGCGGGGTAATAGGTTTGTTAGGTGCTTGAGGTCTGGCTGCCTATCGGGCTCATCGATCAGCCAGATATCGATAGTCCATTCGGTCTTGTCGGGTGTTTGCACCGATAGCCACAGGTATAATCCATCAGGGTATTTATCGGGTTCTAGGTTCCAGGACCCAGTGTCGTTTCGGAATTTGGCGCTACCGACGTGCTCAGTCAGAAGCATCATCTGAGCGCCGACATTGGCAAATGCCTCGAGCGCCTCATCGTTCAGTCGATCGCAAATGACGGTAATGTCGATGTCCCGCCTAACCATGAGGCCCATGGCCGAGCTGCCGACACGGACCGGACGTCCGACTTTCGCAAGCCGATGCTCCAACTCTAGTAGAGCGACAACCTCGTCTGCTTCCGCCTGCATTTGTGCCTGAGCATCGCACAGCTCTCGCATGGCCTTCTCCGAGGTTGCCAACATG
>CAJYKO010000306.1 GCA_913775215.1 uncultured Devosia sp.
CAAGCATCTTTGCCAGCATGAAGCCAGAGCCGGCTCCCGTTCCTGCACCCGGCCACGTCGCGGCCCCGCACATGTACAGGCCATCGATGGGGCTCTTGTAGCGCGAATAGCCTGCAACGGGGCGAAAGAGGAAGTTCTGGTCAAGATGATGCGAGCCGGACAAACTATCGCCGCCGATGAGATTAGGGTTTTCCGCCTGTAAATCGACGGGTGACCAGACCGAGCATCCTCGAATTTTAGACCGAAAGCCTGGCGCGTAGTTCTCAATGATCGAGATGACGCGCTCGGCATAGGCGTCTTTTACCGACGCCCAGTCCGTGGCGTTGATCTCGCCTGCAGCGTCGCCATTGATATTTGCCGGGAGCACGCGCACCTGTACCCACAGCACATGCTTGCCATCGGGCGCGCGGGTTGGATCAACCGCGGTAGGCTGACCGACGACGAGAGCCGGCTCTTGAGGCAGAAGACCAGAGATTGCTTCGTCGTAAACCTTCGTCATCATCGAAAGAGTGGGCGCGATGTGGACGTAGGCGTAGGATTTCAGTTCTGGAGAGGCTATCCAGTCCGGCAAGCCGTCCAGCGTCAAATGGATCATCATTGCGCCTGGTCCAGACCGGTAGGACTTGATGCCTTCGGCGAATTTGGGCGGCAACCGACCGGTCTTCACGATTCCGTCGAAGAGAAGCTTGGGGTGAATGTTGGAGATGATGGCACGTTTCGCCGTAAGTCTGCGTCCATCGGCAAGTGTGACGACTTTCTTTGTGTTGCTGAAGATTTCCACAGAGGTGACAGGAGAATTGAGGAACACCTCGCCACCTTTGCCCTCCAGCAGGCTCACCATCGCCTTGATGATGATATCCGCGCCGCCTTCACCGATCACCATGCCGAAGGCCTGATCAGCCATCGTTTCCAGATAAGGAAAGAGTGCGCCACCGGACGCATCTGGCGGGAAATCCAGATGGAGGCCCCACGTCGCCATGGTGACCTTCAGCTTCTCATTGTCAAAATGCCGATCGAGAAAACCGCGTGGCGAGGACAGTAGCAGGCGGAGCAGGTCGGTTAGCAGCGGAATGCCACCTGCTCGCCAGGCTTTCCAGATCGTCTTGACGCTGAGAAACGAAGGCATGGGTGCCCCGAGCAGTCCAAAGAGATGCGGAGCCTTGGCGCCGAACTCTGCCGACATGGCGGCGAAGCTTTCGGCATCTTTCGCCGAAAGGGCAGCAATTGCCGCTTTATTGGCTGCAAGGTCAGTGCCAATGCCGAGATGGGTTCCGTCTGGAAAAACGCTGGCAAAGCACTTCGCGGCGGGGACGAACTTCAGACCATGCGTTGCGAGGTCTTGAGCGTAGGTTTGATGAAAAGCGGAGCCAGCGAACATCGAAAGGTTCATCGCTGCCAGATCGTGCCGGAAGCCAGGTTCGATCACTTCCTGCGTCTTCACCGCACCGCCGGCAGTGGCCTTTGCCTCGACTACTGCGACCTTCCAGCCTCTCGCGGCCAGATGAACCGCCGCTGCCAGCCCGTTGTGACCTGCTCCCAGAACCACCGCATCGAATTCAGCCATCTCATTCCACCAGTATTATGATTTTATTTCTGTATGCATACATTTTCTCGATAATGCATCAAGCTTAAAATAAATTGCCTGTGTGAGAGCTCGATGGTTTGCGATCAGCGCGGCGTTTTATGTTGCGAACCGCTCGGCCCAATAAGCCTTTGCATAGCTGTACTATCCAGAAGTACCAGCGGAAACGCGACTGGCGGCGTGCCGGAAGTGCCGCCAAGAAATATTCCCTTTCATATTATTTTCTAAAAATGGACGACGTGGCTCTTGTCAAAATCCTGATTTTAATTTTAAGTTTAAAACAATAACTAATCCGGGAAACACCGGAAGTCCTTCAAGGGGAACTTTAGGAGTCCAAAATGACTGACATGACGCGTCGTGGCGTACTGGGACTAGGTGCGGCTACGGTTCTGACCGGCATCCTTGCCGGGCGCATCCCGGTTCAAGCTGCGGAAACAAATACTCTGACGATTGCCTTCAATTCTAACCTGCCATCCTTTGACGGGACAGTTGGGCTTTCCGGCGTTAACCCCGCCATCCAGGCGATCTACCGCTCCATTTACGATCAATATATTGGCCAGAAGCCGGATCTTTCCTTCGAGCCCGGTTTGCTGACCGACTGGGGCTGGAACGACGACAAGACCAAGGTCTGGATGGATGTGCGCGAGGGCGTGAAGTGGCATGATGGCTCGGGCTTCACCCCAGAAGATATAGTTTGGTCCCTGACCCGCGCCGGCAAGCCAGACAGCGGCAATCCTGTCGCGAGCGTCTGGGCCAGCATCGGCAACTACAAGGTCGAAGGCAAGCGGATCACAGCCGATGTTCTCAACTTCGATCCGACCATCTTCAAGTGGATGGCATTCCTGACCGGCTATGTGTTGCCCAAGGCCTATTACGAAAAGGTCGGGGCAGAAGGCTTCGAAAAGAAACCTATCGGCACGGGGCCATTCATGTTTGACGCCTATGAGGGCAATTCTTTCCTACGCCTCAAAGCCAACCCGAACTACTGGGGCGGCAAGCCTGCGTTCGAAACCGTCATTTTCAAATTCGTCACAGATCCGACGAGCCGTGTCGCCGAAATCGAATCTGGTTCCTCCGATGTCACACTCGAAATTCCCTATGAAGAATTCGATCGACTGAAGGCGAAGAACGGCCTTGCTGGCGTCTCTTCGCCGATCTCCGATATCGGCATGATCTTTATTACCAATGTCGAACCGATGCTGGACACGAACGTCCGGCTTGCAGCTCATCACGCCATCGACAAGGCTGGTATCGTCAAGAAGCTTCTGCGTGGCTACGGCGTTCCGATCGAAACACTGGAAGCTCCAGAATACGAAGCCTATGACGCCTCTATCAAGGTTGGCTATGACCCGGAGAAGGCTGCTGAGCTTCTCAAGGCCTCCGGCTTTTCCAAAGAAAAACCGGTCAAGTTCAAGATCCAGACCACACGGGGCTTGAAGCCAAAGGATTACGAGATGGTCCAGGCGATCGTCGGTATGTGGCGCAAGGTCGGGATCGAGGCCGAGATCGAAGTCTATGAGGTGGCAAAGCACTTCGAACTGCGCGCTGGCCACAAACTCGCGCCTGCCGCCTTCTACAATTGGGGCAACGCAATCGGCGATCCAACGACATCGACTGGCTTTGCCATGTTCTCCAAGTCACCACACTCGGCCTGGAAGAGTGACGATGTCGACGCGCTAATCGGCCCGCTTTGGGGCGAGAAGGACGAGGCCAAACGCATCGCCGGGTGGAAGACCGCGGACGGATACATTGCCGAGCAGGGCTATGTCATCCCGCTTCTGCAGTATGTGCAGCCGATCGTCTTTAAGTCTTCGCTGAAGGTCACGCCGAATGTTTCGAGCGCACTTCAGCCGACGCTGGTCTCCAAGGCCTGACGGAAGAGAGCAGCGACGCGACCCGTGATCGTGGCGCTGCTTGCCCCTTCTCGCAGAACCGCGCATGTGGCCGCAGCCAACGCTGACGGCAACAGGAAGGTATGATCATGACCTTTTCCGATCTTCTCAATCGTCTCGTGATGGCGGTGCTGACACTTGTGGGTGTTGCCGTCATCGTATTCTGTCTGCTGCGCATCGTTCCGGGTGACCCCATCGCTATGATGATTTCGCCAAGTGCGACCCCTGCCGATATTACGGCACTGCGTGCCCATTACGGACTCGATCTTGGCCTACCACAGCAATTCGTCATCTGGTTCGGCGATGTCTTGAAGGGCGACTTCGGCACCTCGATTTCGCAACGTCGCGATGTCATGGAGTTGATCGGTGGTCGCTTGCCAGCAACGCTGGAGCTTGCATTCACCGCACTCGTTTTCGGCGTGCTCGCCGGTGGCATGATTGCCATACTTGGCGCGCTCGCACGAGGAACGAAGCTTGATCCTGCGCTGGATTTTATCAATGGGCTGTTTCTTGCTGTGCCAGATTTCGTCTGGGCGTTGGCGCTCGTTCTCTTGTTGGGCGTGTTTTGGCCGGTCTTCCCTCTATCCGGTCGTATCGATCCGGCACTGACGACGGACTTCCACACGGATTTCTATCTGATCGAGAGCCTCGTTACTTTCAAGTTCTCGGCTTTCGCGGACGTCCTCGCCCACATGGTGATGCCCATGCTGGCGCTTGGCCTGCCTTTGGCAGCCATTGTCGTACGCACGCTGAAGGAAGCGCTCGCAGAGGCCATGGTGCAGGATTATGTGCTGCTGGCGCGACTGAAAGGCATGTCGCCCGTGCGGCTCGTGCTTCAGGAGGCGCTGCGCAATGCCGTCGGACCAACGCTGACGCTCACCGGCGTGCAGTTTACCTTCATGATTGGCGGCACGGTTATCGTCGAGCGGATCTTTTCCTATCCCGGCCTCGGCAACATGGCGATTGATGCGGTCATCAACCGCGATCTACCGCTGATCCAGGGAATCGTGCTGACCTTCGGTGCCATCTTCATTTTGGTGAATATCTTGGTCGATCTCATCGCAGCATGGCTGAACCCGAGGAGCGCCGCGCATGGCTGAGATGTCCAAGATCGTGACCGATATGGAAGCACCTTTCCGCTTGTGGAGCCTGCCGATGAAAACGATCAAACCGCTTTTGCGGGAGCCGCGGGTGGTTATTGCCGGCGGCTTCCTCCTCATCCTGATGCTCATTGCTGTCTTTGCGCCCCACATCGCCCCCAAAGACCCGCTCGAGCAGGATCTGATGCTGGGCAACATGCCACCTGTGACCTATCCAGGTGCAGAGCCCGGATACTATCTCGGCACCGATGACCTTGGCCGTGACGTTCTTTCCCGTGTGCTCTACGGATCACGGATAGCGCTGACCGTTGCATTCGTTGCCGCCAGCCTGTCTGCCATCATAGGAACGCTGCTTGGCCTCGCCGCCGGTTGGTATGGCGGGTGGGCGGA
>CAJYKO010000307.1 GCA_913775215.1 uncultured Devosia sp.
ATTCGGCGCAGGCCGTCGTCAGGTCATCGATCTTGCCTTCGTAGAAGTGGTTGGCGCCTTCCACGATCTGCTGTTCGATGGTGATGCCCTTCTGGGTCTTGAGCTTGTCCACGAGCTTCTGGACCGACTGCGGCGGGGCCACGCGGTCCTTGTCGCCATGGATGATCAGGCCGGAAGACGGGCAGGGGGCGAGGAACGAGAAATCATAGAGGTTTTCCGGCGGGGACACCGAAATGAAGCCCTCGACTTCCGGACGGCGCATCAGGAGCTGCATTCCAATCCAGGCGCCGAACGAAAAGCCGGCGATCCAGCAGCCGCGGGATTCGCGGTTGATGATCTGCAGCCAGTCGAGCGCGGCAGCAGCGTCCGAGAGTTCGCCGATGCCGTGGTCGAAGACGCCCTGCGATCGCCCGACGCCGCGCGAATTGAAGCGCAGCACGGAAAAGCCGCGCTCGGCGAACATATAGAAGAGATTGTAGACGATCTGGTTGTTCATCGTCCCGCCGAACTGCGGGTGCGGATGCAAGACGATGGCGATCGGCGCGTTCGGTTCCTTGCCCGGCTGGTACCGGCCTTCGAGGCGCCCCTCGGGGCCATTGAAGATAACTTCAGGCATGGTGTTTTCTGGCCTTTTTCGGCTCTGTCACTAAGCTGATCCGACTGGTCAGGAAATCGTCTGCGCCGCTTGACTATGGGCGGGACGATCCCTAAAACATGGGTCGAAAAAACCAGTTTAGAATGGTTCGAAATTCGGTTTTTGGCCGCGAGCGGCCGTGTTGAGCGCCCCTTGTAATGAAAGTGGGCGGCAAATTTCAAGAAGTGTTTGGTTTGCGGGCCTTTCCATTGGCTCATTCCAGACATGCGGTTCTTTCGGGCAGTGAGCCCAAGAAGGCAGATGGCGAAAGAGAGCATCTATCTCGATCATAACGCCACCGCCCCGCTTCGCCCCGAAGCGCGCGCGGCGCTTCTTGCTGCCCTCGATTTGACGGGCAATCCGTCCTCCGTTCACGCGCATGGTCGCAAGCAGCGCGATCTCATCGAGACCGGCCGCGCCCAGGTCGCCCGCCTTGCCGGCGCCGAAACGCGCCAGGTGGTTTTTACCGGCTCGGCCACCGAAGCTCTGACCCAAGCCATTGTTGGTGGCGCCAAGGCCTTTTCGGCAGGCGCCGTGGCCATCAGTGCTGGGGAGCATGCTGCTGTCGCCAAGGCGGCAGAGGCTACGGGCCTGCCTGTGCACACTATCGGTCTCTCGGCTGACGGCTGCATTGATCTGGATCAACTGCGTGCCGTGCTCGCGAAGGCGGAAGAAGACGGCAGCACCCTGCTTGTTGCCGTGCATTGGGTGAATAACGAGACTGGCGTCGTCCAACCCATCGGCGCGATCTCAGTGCTTGTCGGTCCGACACATCACACACTTGTGGTCGATGCGGTGCAGGCTCTCGGTAAGCTCGATCTGGATTTCGCGGCTTCGGCTGCCGATATGGTGGCCATAAGCGGTCACAAGATTGGCGCGCCGGCTGGGATTGGTGCGCTCCTGGTCAAGGGTCATGCGGATACGGTTCGGCTAATCCCAGGCGGCGGTCAGGAGCAGGGTCGTCGGGGCGGCACGGAATCGGCGGCGCTGATTTCGGCCTTTGGCGCGGCTGCGGCGGCAGAGCGGATAGATATGAGCGCAGTTGAGGCTTTGACCAAGCGCGTCGAGGACGGTTTGAAGGCAATGGTGCCCGATGTCGTTATCTTTGGCGAGGCAGCAACCCGCGTCGGCAATGTCGTGAATTTTGCGGTGCCGGGCATTCGCAATGCGACGGCGATGATGGCGCTGGACCTTGCGGGACTATCCGTCTCGTCCGGGTCGGCCTGTTCTTCGGGCAAGGTCGGCGCAAGCCATGTGCTTCTTGCCATGGGCGTTTCGCGCGATCTCGCCGAATGCGCTTTGCGCGTCAGCTTCGGCTGGAATTCCACACTGGCGGATGCCGATGCATTCCTTGCCGGATTTGAAACGATCCTCGTTCGTCACCGGCGCGCGGGGAAAGCGGCCTAGTCGCTTATAGAGATAGAGACTTCGTTCGCGGCGGCCTTGAACCGCCGATGGGCACAAAGGAGAAGCCTGATGGCGGACTACGATATTCCGACGCTCAAGGAAGAGATCGATCGCGAAACGGTTGAGCAGGTGCTCGCCCTCGACGTCGACAAGTATAAGTACGGCTTCGAATCCGATATCGAATCCGACGTGCTGCCGCCTGGCCTGACTGAAGAAACCGTTCGCTTCATCTCCGCCAAGAAAGAAGAGCCGGAATGGATGCTGGAATGGCGCCTCGATGCCTTCCGCCGCTTCCAGACGCTCGAAGAGCCGACCTGGGCCAAGCTGCACTATCCCAAGATCGACCTGCAGGAGATCAGCTTCTACGCGGCTCCAAAGAGCTTCAAGGGGCCAAAGAGCCTTGCCGAAGTCGATCCGGAACTTCTCAAGACCTATGAGAAGCTCGGCATTCCGCTGAAGGAACAGGCGATCCTCGCCGGTGTCGAAGGTGCTGCTGAATCGGTCGGTACGCCATTTGGCGCCAATGTGGCCGTCGACGCTGTGTTCGACTCCGTTTCGGTTGTCACCACCTTCCGCGAAGAACTGGCTAAGGTCGGCATCATCTTCTGCTCGATCTCGGAAGCCGTGCGCGAGCACCCCGAGCTCGTGAAGAAATATCTGGGTTCGGTCGTTCCGGTTTCGGACAACTACTATGCGACGCTGAATTCGGCCGTCTTCACCGATGGGTCCTTCGTCTACATTCCTAAGGGTGTTCGCTGCCCGATGGAGCTGTCGACCTATTTCCGCATCAATGAAAAGAAGACAGGCCAGTTCGAGCGCACCCTGATCATCGCCGACGATGACAGCTACGTCTCCTACCTCGAAGGTTGCACCGCGCCGTCGCGCGACGAGAACCAGCTGCATGCTGCCGTGGTCGAGCTGGTTGCTCTCGACAATGCCGAGATAAAATATTCCACCGTCCAGAACTGGTATCCGGGCGACAAGGACGGCAAGGGCGGCATCTACAACTTTGTCACCAAGCGTGGCGATTGCCGTGGCGTCAATTCGCACATTTCCTGGACCCAGGTCGAAACCGGTTCGGCCATCACCTGGAAGTATCCGAGCTGCATCCTGCGCGGTGATGGTTCGCGTGGCGAGTTCTACTCGATCGCCATTTCGAACGGTTACCAGCAGGTCGATAGCGGGACCAAGATGATTCACCTCGGCAAGAACACGTCGAGCCGCATCATCTCGAAGGGTATCGCCGCCGGGTTCTCGGACAATACCTATCGCGGTCAGGTCTCGGCTCACGCCAAAGCCAAGAACGCGCGTAACTTCACTCAGTGCGACTCGCTGCTAATCGGCGACAAGTGCGGCGCCCATACGGTTCCCTATATCGAGAGCCGCAACGGCACCGCTGTTTTCGAGCATGAAGCGACGACCTCGAAGATTTCCGACGACCAGATGTTCTATTGCCTGCAACGCGGCCTCAATGAGGAAGAGGCGGTGGCGCTGATCGTCAATGGCTTCGTCCGGGACGTTCTCCAGCACCTTCCGATGGAATTCATGGTCGAAACGCAAAAGCTGATCTCGATCAGCCTAGAAGGCAGCGTGGGCTAACGCCATGTCAAACGCAGCACGGATACTCAAGCGTCGCAGTCTGCAGTTCGAACTGGCGACAACGGGTGCCGGGCTGGCAGCGCTTTTCATCGGTCCTATGTGGATGGACTACCTACACAACAATTGGCCGGGCAGTACCGTCCTGTTTCAAGGCTTGATCGGCGGGTTCTGTACGCTTGCCGCACTTGGAATTCTGGCACGCCTGCTCTGGATTTATCGGGAATAGAGACATGACTGACACTGCCGCAAAGACACCGGTTCTTGAGATCCGCAACTTGCACGCCCGTATCGAGGAACGCGAAATCCTTAAGGGTGTGAACCTCGTCATCCCGCAGGGCGAAGTACACGCCATCATGGGCCGCAATGGCTCAGGCAAGTCGACGCTGAGCTACGTGCTCGCCGGCAAGGAAGACTATGAGATCACCGAAGGCGAAATCTTGCTCAACGGCGAAAGCATCCTTGAGATGGAACCAGCCGAGCGCGCTGCCGCCGGCATTTTCCTCGCCTTCCAGTATCCGATCGAAATCCCCGGCGTTGCAACCATGACCTTCCTCAAGGCCGCGATCAACGCACAGCGCAAGGCGCGCGGCGAAGGCGAACTCTCGACTCCCGACTTCATGCGCGCCGTCAAGGAAGCCGGCGCCCAGCTCAACGTCGATAGCGCCATGCTGAAGCGCCCGCTGAATGTCGGCTTCTCCGGCGGCGAAAAGAAGCGTGCCGAGATCATGCAGATGGCGCTCCTCAAGCCCTCGCTGGCCGTGCTCGACGAAACCGATTCCGGTCTCGATATCGACGCGCTTCAGGTGGTTTCGAAGGGCGTCAATGCCCTCCGCGACGGCAAGCGCTCCATGCTGGTCATCACGCACTACCAGCGCCTCCTCAATCACATCGTGCCCGACGTGGTGCACGTTTTCTCGGATGGCCGGATCGTCGAAAGCGGCGACAAGGACCTGGCGCTGCAGCTCGAAGCCAAGGGCTATGCGGACTATGACGGTCAGGCGGCGTAACCAGCCATGCGTCCAGCTTTTCCAGTTCGTCTCGGCATTGCCGAGGAAACCCTGATCGCCCAGCTCAAGGCTGCCGGCGCTGACCAGATCGCCGAGCGCGTGACCGTGGCTGGCCTGCCGACCCGCCGTGTCGAGGCCTATCACTATACCGATCTAAAGACGCTGCTGCGGACCATTCCGCCGCTGGCGCAGCCGGCCAACGAAGCGACCGGCACTGCGCTGCGCGTCGCCGGTGCCTATACACTGTCGATCGTCAATGGCGTCGTCCAGAATGCTGCGACGGCGCCAGAAGGTGTCATCGTCGGCAAGACGCATGGCGGTGTGCTGACCCATCGCGACGATACGCTGGTCGGCATCAGCAATGGCCTGACCAAGGAGGCGCTGAGCCTCGACCTCAAGGGCGCCATCGGGCAGGTGATACAGATCGATCATCGCATTGAGGGCGAGGCCGCCCACGTTGCGGACGCAACGAAGATTTTCGTGGCGGACGATTCGAGCGTGGTTATCCTCGAAACGTTCTCGGGTTCAGACGCTGCGCATGTCGGCAACCATGCCAGCTATATTGCGCTCGGCAAAAATGCCGTCGTGACCCATGTCACGGTAGACCTTGGCAGCCGCTCGACGTCGCATTTCGCAACCAATGAATATCATCTGGGTGACGGCGCGCAGCTTCGCACGCTGGTGGTCCATGCCGGTTCGGGCCTGGCGCGGACGCATCTCTTCCCGCGCATGGAAGGGGCGGGGGCGCATGCCGATGTCACGGGGCTGAACCTCGTGGCGGAAGGTCAGCACTCCGACATCACGATGGAAACGACCCATGCGGTGCCGCATACCTCGTCGCAGCCACTGTTCAAATCCATCACGCGCGGGCGTTCCAAGGCCGTGGTGCAGGGCAAGCTGATTGTTGCGCGCGACGCTCAGAAGACTGACGCGAAGTTCATGCATCAGGGTTTGATGCTGTCGGACGATGCGGAAATCCTTTCCAAGCCCGAGCTTGAAATCTATGCCGACGACGTCGTCTGCGGCCATGGTTCGACCTGCGGCAAGCTGGATGATGATAGCCTGTTCTATCTCCTCAGCCGCGGTATTCCGAAGGCCGAGGCGGAGACGATGCTGGTCCGTGGCTTCATCGCAGAGTTAATTGATCCGATCGAAGATGAAGCGCTGAACGAGGCCCTTCAGGGCATTGTTGATGGGTGGCTGCTCGGCGATCACTGAGCCAAAGAACGGCACCTCCTCCTTGACGGGGGAAGGTTACGGTGGGGTGCTAGAGCCACGTTATCGAGGCTGCCAGCCCTCCACCATTGATCACAACCGGATTCGCCAACGCGAATTCGGTGACCTCCCCGCAAGGGGAGGGTGACGACTGAAACATCAAGGGTTCACTAGGACCAAAAAGATGACCCTCGACCTCGAAAAAGTGCGCGCCGACTTTCCGATCCTTTCGGAAGTCATCCACGGCCATCGCCTGGTTTATCTCGATAGTGGCGCGTCGGCGCAGAAGCCGGTGCAAGTGCTGGACCGGATGGATTATGCGTTCCGGCATGAATATGCCAATGTTCACAGGGGCTTGCACACGCCCGCCCTCATAGGCCTCGGTGGCGCGATTGGCGAGCGTGTGCAGGCCCCTGTGAACATTGGCATATTCATGCCGGAACGCATAATCCATCCGATCCAGCACTTGCACCGGCTTCTGCGCCGAAGCGCCGCTATCGAGATAAACCA
>CAJYKO010000308.1 GCA_913775215.1 uncultured Devosia sp.
GCCTATCTCGGTGTCCGCCAAACCGGCAGCAGGCCAAGGCGGCGTCTTAGTCACGTCAGTCTAACCCTCCGATTTTCGCAGTGCGAGTGCCAGTTCGGCTGGATGATGACATTCCGAAGTCGCTGAATATCATATCTGGTTGGAATGGATGCGGGTATCCGCTTTTAACATTTATGTAATCGATCCATTATGTTTTGATTGTTCATGCCTACGCTGATCGTTGAGGCGTCTTTATTTAGCTAGGTAGTTCGGGCTAATTACATCAATTTTGGTGATTTATATATTTATAAACGTTTGCAACCGAATGATTGTCAAATCACTCCAATGAGTGGAAGCAAAACGGTGCATGTGTCTGTGCTGTATTGGATTCGGAAATTTCAATATAAATAAGTGACGCGTTCAATCATTTAGGACGTTGCGATGATCCACGCGAGCCCGGTGAGCGCAATTGCCGCCAGTGCCGCACCCGCCAAGAGAGCGGGATCCTCCCGCGACCATATCAGTACTCGAGCGCTGATCGCTAAGATTGCGATTAAAAAGATCGCGTACAGCATAGTATAGATTTTCACTATATTTCCTTTTAGGTTGTAGCCATGAACAATGCAGAAATTATAAAATTGCTATTGCTCCTTGCGGGAGGTGTTGCCGCATTCTTGACAATCATAATCACCGTGAGGAAGGAAAATAGATCGGAGCCTCTACTGAGCGTCAACAAGGCTTGGATCGCACCTGGGGGACTTTCCATTCTGATTCGAAACGAAGGGCAGTCACTGGCTCGAGACATCGAAGTCCGGATAGGAGGGCAGCACGCCTACTTCGTCACTCTCTTGCATGACGCACTGGCAGGTGGCGGAAGTGTTGAAATAGAAGACATCTGCCCTGCTGGCACGTCATTCGAAGTGACGATGACGTACACGTCGCCTGATCGCTCGAGGATCACGTCGGTCAGGGAACTACGTGGATCCGGAGGTCAGACGCTTCGCATTGTGTCGATGAATGACGCCGTAGTTAGAGTGCGCATGCTGGACTGGCTTCGTACGTTCTTCAGTCGCTAATTGACGATCTTACACCCGGCATGAGGGTGCATACACAGTGGTGGGGCCGCGCCCGCAGACTTCTGCCACAGTAGCGCTAAAAGATTTTTCGAAGGCTGAACTTCAAGGAGCGACCAAGTGGTTCGAGGAAGCCAGGTTGGACGTTGAACGGTGTCGATCCGTTGTCGTCCCGCACGGCGGGCCTACTGTTGAACAGATTATCGACGTTAAAACCTATCCGTGCGCCCTTGAGCCAGCCCGGCGCGCTTGCGCCTCCGAACTGATCAGCGAGGTTCGCGAACAGTTCGAGATCCATGCGGCCATAATCGGAGAACCGCAAGTTCCCCGCCGCGCCGTCCGCCGTGGCGGCTAGGCCGCGCACATAGGTCCCGCTCTGCCAGGTCGCCGTGATCCGCGCGCCCAGCCCTCCCTTAAAGGCGCCTGCCTGCACCTGGACTTCGTGATGCGGCCGGCCGCCTCGGTTGTCGATCGCGGACCCATTGAGGAGATCGAGTACCGGCGCACCCTCTCGGACGATGATTTCGTCCCTGAAGCGCCATGTGTGATAGATGCTGAAGATCAAACGGCTCGTCAGATTCTCTACCCGCCGGGCCGCTGCGCTTCCGGCTTCCGGCCTGATAACCCTCGCGCCCGGCGGCAGTGCACCCTGCAGGCCCACTTCGCCACCCCCTATCACCCGGACGTTCGCGTTCTGCAGCCCCGGGGGCACCGCTCCGAGCGGTCTGGTGAAGTTCAGGCCCCAGCGCATCTGGTCCTGCGACGAACGTTCGAAGTTGAGCGGCCTGGTGTCGATCCGGAGCAACCTGCCGTCCGAGTCCCGGACGAACCGGTCGGGAAGCGCGGCTTCGACGTCCGGCGTGGCGATCGGAAAAACGGCGATCGGATCGTCAGTGCGTGTTCGGATATAGTTGATGCTGACGGTGAAGTCGGTCGCGCGAAGCGGCTGGAGATTGAGCGCCAGCCTGGTGACATGCCGATTGTCGGGGCGCAGCGCGGGATTTCCGCCGAATACGCGCGTCACATCGACCGCCTCGCGCCGCGTGAAATCCAGCGTGCGAACATTCGGCGTCACGACGAGCGGTGCGCCGAGTTGCTCGACCGTCGGCGCGCCGTCCTCGTCCGTCACCGATGCGATGAAACTGATGCCCCTGAGCGGTGACCAGTTAAGCCCATAGCCGAACGTTCGTAACACCCCGACGTCTGACAGGTCCTCGATTTCAAGATTGGCGTTGACGGAAAGGCTGCCGAGTCCATTCGCGCGTTGCGGCCGCGCACGGGTGATGGGAAGGTCGAGGCTCGCCTGCACGGCGGTCCGATCGCGGGAGAGCTTGGTCCGCCCGTCATTGCCCGACAGCGATGATCTGGCGTTAAAATCGCGAAACTCGACGCCACCCCGCACACTGAGCGAAGTCGGGCCCGCTGGTAGCTTCAACGGGGAGCCGCTCACCAGCAGATCGGCGTTTGTGAAGGAATTGACCGAACGCGCTACGTCCCGCGTTCCCGCGATGCGGCCCGGATCGGTGAAGGTGTCCGCCGTCGCGCGATCGTAATTGCCGGTGAGGGTCCAGGACCATCGTCCGGCCGATCCGCTTGATACGGTGCCCAGATGGAAGACGCTTGCATCCGTGTCGCGGGTGAGGGGGCGGTCCCCGGCCAGACCGAAAAGGCTGCGGGTGCTGCTTGCCTGTAAGCGACCGTTGAGAGTGGACGACACCCCTTTCAAGACGTTGCCGCTGACGGTGCCGGTTAGGGCGAACTGCTCGGTGCGGGGCAGCAGGGTTCGGAAACGCCCGTCGTCCACGATGTTGGGATTGCGCACGATGTCCCGCTGGCTTTCCAGCAACGCCGACGCGCGATTATATTCGCCGTTCAGATTGAACCGCGTGTCGTTCCTGATCCGCAGATAGTTCGCGTCGGCGCTGGACGTGTCGCGCCCTCCGTCCGTCGACGTGGCGTTATCGATCTGGCCGACACCTGCGGCGTATCGCGCGAAGGTGACGACATTGACGACCTTCTGATCGGCCGGAAAGCCGTACCTCAGCGACAGCTCCTCGGGAAAGATCTCCATCCTCTCGATCGCCTCGGTCGGGAACTTGGCGATCTCCAAGAAGCTGGAGATTCGCTTCCCGTTGAGCAGCACGACTGGGTCGCCATCCTCTCGCCCCCTGTCACTGCTGACCTGCGGTCGAATCGCGTCGAGTAGATCGCCGATGTTGTTGACCCCGAGCGCCCTGATGTCGAGCGGGCTGAACGATCGTTCCGGTGGGAAGCTGCCCAGCACCGATCCGCGTGCCCGCTGACCGGAGACCACGACGTCGCCGTCGGGGCCGGTCACCGTCTTTCGTTCGACGAGGGGCTGTGTCGTCCGGGCCGGCGGGGTGGGGGCGGGCGGTAGAGGTTCTTTCCTCAACTGCTCCATGACCTCGCGCTGGATTTCGGGGGACATCGCCCCGCCATCGGCACCGCGGAACTCGATCGCGGGTTCGGGGCGATCCCCTAGGGTTGCGCTTCCAGCCGGGACCGGCCTGGATGACGAAGGAGTTGGCGGAGAGGATACCTCCTGTGCCGCAGCGGGAATCGATGCCACGCTCGTAAGGAGTCCCATTGCGAGGAGGCGGTGTCGCCGGAACGCGCTGTACAGCAGGGCGCATCGTAGTGTGCGTTGTACGGGTGGCGGGACACTTCGGCCAGCCTGGTCCATCATATCGTTAACGACGTTTGAGGGCGATAGCGACGCGCAGTCGGCAACGCTATCGCCATCTAGGCCTGCCAAATGGCGGCGCGTCTTGCCGGTCCGTTTCCGATCATGAGACATAGTGATCTGTCAGCCGCCGCTCGGGCTACCAGTCGTGGCGGCGTACCGGGAGTCCGACTGAATCCAGCTGCGCAACTCGGCATCTAGTGTCTCGAGCGACGCGGATCCGTCACGGCTGCTGCTGCGGGCCAGAATCCAGGCGTCGAGGCGCTCGCCCCTGCGGAACACACCTGCCAGTTCGGCGACGACCGCAGGCGACCCCGTTCGCGCGACGAGATAGTCATAGAAGGCGCGCGTCATGGCGTAGAAGCGAGGAGTGTCTGCAGAGGCGGCAAGCCTGATGCGGTATGCTGGGGCATCGGAAGCGGCGGCGGATGCCGGAAGCTCGGTCAGTTCGGGATGGACCATGGTGAGGAAGCGATCCATGGGTATGAGCGTCCCACTCTTTGCGAGACGCGCGGCCTCGCGACGGCGCATCGCGGTTACGTCGGTGCCTTCGAAGGCGATGGCCGCCATCTCGTCGAGCCAATCGGGCGCATCGCCTCCATATTGACCATCCCTCGAACTCGGAACGAGGTGGCGAATGAAGAGATCATGCCCGATCTCGTGGCGCAAGGCGTGGCTCGGCGGGACAGGCCTGCCGCTTGGCGCGGCGTTCCCAAAGGCCCAGCTATAGATCGGTGATCCGTTGCTTGCGATGCTGACCCAACGCGCCTTCCCGTGCGATCGCGCCGTTATGCCGAAGCGCGCATGCGGCAGGAGCAGCACGTCACGAGCGGCTGCCTGCGCCGCACGACCTTCTCTGAGGGCGGTCTCGACATCGG
>CAJYKO010000309.1 GCA_913775215.1 uncultured Devosia sp.
CTTTCGAGCCAGTCGATGGCTTCGAGTTCACCGCCGATATCGTCGATCAACCCGGTCTCGACGCCCACACGGCCGGTCATGATGCGACCATCGGCAAGCGCAAGTGCTGCCGAAAGCTCCATGTTGCGGCGCTCTGCGACAATATCGACGAACCATTCAAAGCTGTCTTCGACCAGTTCGGCAAGCGAAGCGCGAGGCGCGCCTTCGAGCGGCTCGTCATAATCGGGCTCGGCCTTGAGCGGGCCGGAAGCGACCTTATCGAGATCGCTGCCGATGGTATCGAGCAGCTTGCCGGCATTGACGTGCTGATAGAGGACGCCAATGGAGCCGACGATCGAGAGGCGACGGGCAAAGATGCGGTCGGTGCCGATCGCGGTCATGTAGGCCGCCGAAGCGCCCAGTTCGTTGATCACCGATACGGTGGGCTTTTCAGCGCTGAGGCGGCGAAGGGATTCGTAGAGTTCCTCGCCGCCGGCCGTGCTACCGCCGGGCGAGTTGATCGCTACGACCACCGCCTTGACGCGCTCGTCCTCGATCAGGCGCTCGAGCAGCGCCTGCCTCTCGGCATTGGTGGTAATCATGCCATCGATAGTGACGCGGGCGATGATGTCGCCAGCCCCCTGCCCCGGCATGGCGAAACGCGCGGTTACGGCAAGGATGGCAGTGACGGCGGCGACCAGCGCGAGAACGCGCCACAGCCCACGCGAGCGGCGATAGCTGTCGGCAGCAAGCGCTTCATGGGCGCTCTGGGGAGGAAGGTCAGTCACGGCATGATCCCAAGCAGATTGCGGCGTGACCATACACGGCTCAAGCGAAACAACCAGATGGACGCTGCCCTTTTATGCTCTCTAGAGCATCTTGGTCATATACCGCGCCGCATCTTCATAGGCAGCGAGCTTTTCAGCCAGTTCCGGTCGCTCTTCGACGGAAAAACCCTGCTTTTCCCAGAAAGGAACCGAACCATTAACGGCGACGAGGCCAATGCTGGTAAAGCCAATAGCTTCGGCATGTTTGGTCAAAGCCGCCACGATCTGTCCGGCCGCGCCAATGCCGCGCGCGAGTGGTAGGAGGGCGAGGTCGTGCACGTAAAAACTGTCGGCATCTTCGGGCAAGGTACCCAGAAGCGTGTTGAGCGCGGGCAATTCGCCACGGCGATAGGGGTGGCTGAGGACATAGCCTGCCGGCTTATCGGCGACGTCGAGAATATAGCAGCCATGGCGATAGAGCGTGTGCTTTTCAGCCAGGACATCTTCCGCCTCGAAGAAGCCAGGATGGACCTTGTTGGCGATGGCAAAGACCGCATCAAGATCGTAGCCGCTCATGGCGCGCCAGGCGACATCGCGAAATCGCATGGTTGTGGTCCCTTTTCAACAAAACGGCCCGCGCTAAAAAGCGCGGGCCGAAAGATTGGTCAATAAGCCCAAGGCTTACTTGTCGTCGCGGCCCTTGAGGGCAGCGCCGAGGATGTCGCCGAGCGACGCACCCGAATCCGATGAACCGAAGTTCGCAACGGCTTCACGTTCTTCGGCGATTTCGAGCGCCTTGATCGAGAGCTGGATGCGGCCGGTCTTGCGGTCGTACTGGGTGACGCGTGCGTCGACCTTTTCGCCCTTGGAGAAGCGTTCCGGGCGCTGGTCGTTGCGGTCGCGGCTGAGATCCGCGCGGCGGATGAACGAGGTCACTTCACTGTCAGCGATGCGGACTTCGATGCCGCCTTCATTGACGTCGATGACTTCGGTCGTGACGACGGCGTTCTTGCGCAGGCCACCGGCTTCGCCGCCAGCAGCCGCACTCGATTCGGCCAGGTCGTCAGCAGCAAGCTGCTTGATGCCGAGCGAGATACGTTCCTTTTCGACGTCGACGTCGAGAACCTTGGCCTTGACGATGTCGCCACGGTTGTAGTCGTCGAGAGCGACTTCACCGGACTTCTGCCAGTCGAGGTCCGAGAGGTGAACCATGCCGTCCACATCGCCTTCGAGACCAATGAACAGGCCGAATTCGGTCTTGTTCTTGACTTCGCCTTCGATGGTGGCGCCGATCGGGTTCTTCTCGGCGAAAGCTTCCCACGGGTTCTGCAGGGTCTGCTTCAACCCAAGCGAAAT
Organism: uncultured Devosia sp.; assembly: GCA_913775215.1. GTDB lineage: Bacteria > Pseudomonadota > Alphaproteobacteria > Rhizobiales > Devosiaceae > Devosia. The sequence goes on from CAJYKO010000309.1 coordinate 2,103, forward strand.
GCGGCGCTTGTCCGGATCGACTTCGAGCACGACGACGTCGACTTCCTGGGAGGTCGAGACGATCTTGCCGGGGTGGACGTTCTTCTTGGTCCAGCTCATTTCCGAAACGTGGATCAGGCCTTCGATGCCCGGCTCCAGTTCGACGAATGCACCATAGTCGGTGATGTTGGTCACACGGCCAGAGAACTTGGCACCGATCGGATACTTGGCTTCGATGCCTTCCCAGGGATCAGCCTGGAGCTGCTTCATGCCGAGCGAGATACGGTGAGATTCGTGGTTGATGCGAACGATCTGGACCTTGATGGTCTCGCCGATCGTGAGCACTTCGGACGGGTGGTTGACGCGACGCCATGCGATATCGGTGACGTGCAGCAGGCCGTCGATGCCGCCGAGATCAACGAAGGCACCGTAATCGGTGATGTTCTTGACCACGCCGTCGACAACCTGGCCCTCTTCGAGCTGCTGGACGATTTCCGAACGCTGTTCGGCGCGCGATTCTTCAAGGATAGCGCGACGCGACACGACGATATTGCCGCGACGCTTGTCCATCTTGAGGATCTGGAACGGCTGCGGCACGTTCATGAGCGGGGCGATATCGCGGATCGGACGGATGTCGACCTGCGAACGTGGCAGGAAGGCCACGGCACCTTCGAGGTCGACGGTGAAACCACCCTTGACCTGGTTGAAGATCGTGCCTTCAACGCGCTCATTGGCGTTGTACTTTTCTTCGAGCTTGACCCAGCTCTCTTCGCGGCGAGCCTTTTCGCGGCTCAGAACCGCTTCGCCCATGGCGTTCTCGACGCGGTCCACATAGACCTCGACTTCCGAACCCACAGTGATCTGGCCGTCGCGGAACGCCTGGCCGAATTCCTTCAGCGGCACGCGGCCTTCGGTCTTGAGACCGACATCGATGATAGCCAGGTCTTTTTCGATGGCGACCACTTTGCCACGAACAACGGTGCCTTCTGCGGCATCGTTGTCGACAAAGGAGTCGAGCAGCATCGATTCAAAATCGTCTTTCGTCACAGTTTGCTGTGCCAAACTTTTTCTCCGTTGCGCCGGTTGTTATGGGTTGCTGATCCTGTTTCGGACCGGGTCCGCTTCAGCGAAAATGCCGAAGCCGGCGCACGGAGCACCGCTTCCAAAAACAGGATGATCTTTTAGTCTGGTTCCGGGCCAAAGGTTTATTTGATCGTCTTAGCCAGAAGACCCAAGGATGAAATTAGGAGAACTGCTGTTCTCCTGCCTTGAGCGCCATGGACTTGTCGATGATCGCGATGGCAGCGCGGAGTGCGGCCTCTATACTCAGTTGCGTCGTATCGAGCAAGTGCGCGTCGTCAGCTTTATAGAAGCCACCATTGGGATTGTGCATGTCGCGCGCGTCCCGCTCTTCTATTTGGTGAAAGAGGGCGTAGCGATCAACCACCTGGCCCCGGGACTCGAATTGCCGCGCCCGGCGCTCCATGCGCGCCTTGCTGTCGGCCTGGATGAAGAGCTTTACGTCGGCATCGGGGCAGATCTTGGTGCCGATGTCACGGCCGTCGAGCACGGCGCCGCCCGGCTGCAATGCGAAGGAGCGCTGAAAGTCGAACAGCGCGCGGCGAACTTCGGCGATGACGGCAACCTTTGAAGCAAGGCTTCCAGCCTCGGCGCTGGTCAATGTTTCGATGTCGCTGAGCTGGGTGGCATCGAGCGCCCTGGCGGCCGCGATCGCCTGACCCTCGAATTGATGCGAATTCTCATAGGCTTGGCTTGCCACGCCGACCGCGCGATAAAGCAAGCCTGTGTCGAGATGGGGCAGGCCATAGTGCCGAGCAAGACCCAGAGCCAAGGTACCCTTGCCCGAGGCCGCCGGGCCATCTACCGCTATGATCATCGCCATTACCCCGCCATACCAAGCTTCGGATCGGGCTTAACACGGCGCCCGCGGCCGGGGCCAGCCTTGGCACTCCGCGCATTTTCGATTTGACAGAGACGGCCATTGCGCCTTACCGGACTGGCCGAATATCTGGCGCGGGCCGCGGCGGCCGGCCGACAACAATTTCCCTTCGTGTGAGGCATGTGAATGGCCAACTCCGAACGCGGTACCAAGCGTACCGATCCCGATACCGGCAAGAAGTTCTACGATCTCAACATGGATCCGATCGTCTCGCCCTATACCGGCAAGTCTTATCCCCGCTCTTATTTCGACACGCTCTTGACCGGAAAAGCCTCTGCTTCCCGCAAGATCGACGACGAAGATGAGACCGAGGACGAAGAAGAAGTCGAAGATGCCAACGCCCCCGAAATCGTCAGCCTCGAAGATGCTGATGCCGAGGAGAGCGGCGAAGAGGATATCCCTGACGTCGATGACGTCGAGGTCGACGAAGAACTGGGCGACGACGAAGAAGACGTGTTCCTCGAAGAGGAAGACGACGACGCGGACGACGGCCTCGGCTTTGAAGTTGGCGACGACGAAGATCGCTGATTTCATTCACGAATTTCCGCTGGGGAAGGTTTTCCCCGGCGGATGAAAAAAGTGTCATTTAGGCACTTGCTTCTGTCGGAATCATCCTCTAGGTTCCGCCTCGCTTCAGCCGGGAACGGCCTCGAAGCACCCATGGAATGGGGCCATAGCTCAGCTGGGAGAGCGCTTGCATGGCATGCAAGAGGTCAGCGGTTCGATCCCGCTTGGCTCCACCAATTCCTCTTTAAATCGGTAGCATTCCGTTAGCATCGAGACGCTGTTTGGCGTCTATCGGTTGCTGTTCAGGCAATCGCTGGTTGTCACCTGCCGATCCCGGCCTATATTGACGGCGACTTCACCCGGGCACGCCGTTTTTGCCGACCCAATCGACAGACGCATCTCTCCCCGATTTCGGCCGCCGCGTGCGGCGATTCGTATTGCGCCGGCTCGATGCGCTTTCGGCCGGCGGGTGGCTCTTCGGGCTTTTATTTGCCGCGCTGTCGCTGACCCCGTCGCTCATTCCGCGCAATGTGCTGGTGCAGGGGATTTTGTCGGGCTGCACTTTTGCCGCCGGATATGGCGTTGGGGTGTTTCTCGAGTGGCTATGGAATTTTCTCGAACTGCGCTGGCCCAACCGGCGGGTGGCGCGCTGGGTCGGGCGGCTCTGCGCAGCGCTCTGCCTGGTTCTCACCATCGCCTTTTTGTGGTTCTGGACCGGCTGGCAGAATTCGATCCGGGCTGGGATGGGCGAAGCCGCGATCGAGGCGACGCAGCCGCTCTTCGTGGCGCTGGTGGCCGTGCTGCCAGCAGCGCTGCTTGTCGGGTTCGGTACGCTGATCGTTCACGGCGTTCGAATCGTCGCGCGCTGGCTCGGGCGCTTGATCCCACGGCGGGTGGCGCTGGTGGGTGCCATGGTGCTGGTGGGCCTGCTGACGGCGACGATCGGCGATGGCGTCGTGGCGCGTGGGCTCCTCTATTCGGCCGATCGCTTCTATGGGAATTTCGATCGGCTGGTGGGGATCACCGAACCGGCCCCGAGCGATCCACTCAAATCGGGTAGCGCACAATCGCTTGTGCCCTGGGACACGATCGGGATCGACGCGCGGGTCTATGTCGAGACCGGGCCGACAGCCGAGGAAATCACGGCACTGACCGGTAAACCGGCGGAAACCCCGCTTCGCGTCTATGTCGGGCTGCGGGCGGCAGAGACGCCGCAAGAGCGGGCGCAACTGGCTTTGGCCGAAATGGACCGGGTGGGGGCGTTCGACAGAAAGGTGCTGGCGCTGATCATGCCGGTCGGCACAGGATGGGTGGAACCGGCGGCGATCGACACGCTCGAAATTCTCCATGGCGGCGATGTCGCAAGCGTTGCGGTGCAATATTCCTACCTGACGAGTTGGCTCTCGCTGGTTTCGGAGCCGGATGTGGGCGTCGAGACAGCACGGGCGCTGTTCAATGCCGTCTATGAGCGCTGGACGGCGATGCCTAGAGATGATCGCCCGCGCCTTTATCTCCATGGCCTCAGCTTAGGCGCCTATAGTTCTGCCGCCTCCACCTCGATCTATGATGTTCTTGCCGATCCTTTCGATGGCGCGCTCTGGGTCGGCCCACCCTTTGCCAGTGCGAATTGGCGCAGCACCGTCGCCAGTCGCGATCCCCAATCGACGGTCTGGCTGCCGCGGATCGGGCACGGCACGACAGTGCGCTTCGCCAATAGCGCGGCCGATCTCGAGGAGGATGCGCCCTGGGGACCGATCCGGGTGGTCTATCTGCAATATCCCTCGGACCCGATCGTCTTTTTCGACTGGAGCCTGCTCTATCGCGAACCGTCCTGGCTCAGCGGTGAGCGCGCGCCTTCAGTATCGCCGCTGCTCAACTGGTATCCTGTCGTCACGTTTTTGCAGCTGGCGCTCGACATGGCGCTGGCGCAGACCGCGTCCATCGGATTCGGACACGTCTATGCGCCGCAGGATTATTTCGAGGGCTGGGTCGCGGTGACTGGAGCGGGGGATTTGAGCGCTGCGGAGATCGCTGCGCTGAGGCAAAAGCTCAGCCGGCGTGGCGAAAGGGAATTGCTGGGCGGCGGGTGGTTCAGGGCTGGGAACTAGGGTTGCACTGACCCTCACCCGGCCTCCCCCTGGTAGGGGAAGGAGAAGAGCCGCAGCAGGGATTGCGGCAGGCCAGTTCTTGCTCGCGGCAAAAAGCCCAAAACTAGTCGTTGTGCTTGGCGTTCTTGGCGATGGCTTCGAGGAACATGCGGTCGGAAGCCGAGAGACCCGTGGGCGTGTAGCTCGGGCGAGGCGAGGCCTGTGGTGCCGGACTGCGATGGCGGAAGGCGGGGGCGGTGGCGAAGTGGCGGGCGCGTTCGGCCATGAAGGCAGAGCGGCGGCGATGTTCGCTGAGGAGAAACAGAATGAGCGCAAAAGCGGCGACGACCCAAACCGCATAAAATTCCCAAGCCATGTCAGCCTCCGTAAAATCGAGGCCAAGATAGCTAATGAAATCTTAAGATCGAAGCTTAACTGCTGGTTAGGCTTAATAGTTAAACTTGTATTGATTTGCCGAGCGGCGTGCCGCGATTGAGCGAGACCAGCATGGCGCGGACTTCGTTTTCGGCAGCGCGAGTGATGGTCTTGCGATTGGCACCGGCGACTAGCACCTGCGGGGTGCCGAAAGCAATGGTGACATCCTTGACCGGCCCCGAGAGAATTTCGCGGATGTTCTGTTTGACCGACTTGGACTTGATCCAGGCGATGAGGGAACGCTCGTTGCGGCTGACCGGCAGGCCTTGGAGTTTTGTGTAAGCGATGGTCAAGGGCTGGATGTTCACCTCCGTTGCGCCCGCAGCTTCCATGGCGTGTTGCGCAGCGCCGACCAGGGCCGAGCGAAAGGGCAGGACATGGGTGCCGATATCGGACTGGCCTTCGGCAAAGAGCACGACGGCATTCCCTTGAGCCATATGCTGGCCCATGGCTTCAGCAGTACGGCCGGTGCCGGCGCGGCGGGTGCGATCGACATAGATGGTCTTTTGCAGATCCGCCATCAGACTCACGAAAGGCCATTTGCCGACTTCCTGCTTGGCGACAAAAGTCACATCGGCAACCGAGCCGATGGCGACGATATCGGTCCAGGAGATGTGGTTGGACAGAAGAAGGGTCGGGCGGCCGGTGGCTGGCTTGCCGATGGTCGTGACGCGGAGGCCGAGAAAGGCACAACCCATCTTGTGAAAGAGGCGCGGGATCACGGTCCAGAACGGCAGGCGGAGCGTGACGATGATCCATTGTAGCGCGATGGCAATGATCAGGAACGGCACGAAAAGAAAGATGAAAAACAGGCTGCGCAGAATCATGTGAGGCCCGGCCCTCAATCCGGCTTGGTTTTGCCGTCCGGCTTGTCGCTGAGCGGCACGGCATAGAGTTCGAGGCGATGATCGATGAGCTTGTAGCCCAAGCGCTTGGCGATGACCTCCTGGATGGCCTCGATTTCCTCATTGCGGAACTCGATGACATGGCCGGAGCGGATATCGATCAGATGGTCGTGGTGTTCATCGGGGATGAGTTCGAAGCGGGCGCGGCCGTCCTTGAAATCGTGCTTGGTGATGAGCCCGGCTTCTTCGAAGAGATTGACGGTGCGATAGACGGTCGAGAGCGAAATGCGTGGATCGATGCTCGAGGCACGACGATAGAGCTCTTCCACATCGGGATGATCCGAGCTTTCCTCGATCACGCGGGCAATGACGCGGCGCTGATCGGTCATGCGCATGCCGCGCGAAACGCAGGCTTCTTCCAGGGTTGGTTCGCTTGGCGTCTTGTTCATGCCATGCCCTTTCGCCTGAACGTTTGAGGATTTCGGTTATCCAAGATCGCGCGACATGACAAGCGCGGTGGCCGCACTGCCATCGGGGCGGGGATAATAGCCTTTTCGCGAGGAGATAGTCGTAAAACCCAGGCGCTCGTAGAGTTTGACCGCCGGGGTGTTTTCCGCGTCGACTTCGAGGAACATTTTTTTGGCGGGCGACAGCATCAGATCGGCAAAGACAGCTTTCAAGAGCGCATTGCCGACGCGCTTGCCGCGCCATTTGGGATCGACGGCGATGGTGAGCAATTCGCTTTCGTCGGCGACGAGGCGAATGAGCGCAAATCCGGCAATGCGGCGCTTTGCGTCGCAGGCTATGTAAGCAGGCGTATTGCGATCGGCGAGGAAGGCGGAGAAATCGGCGACGGGCCAGCCACGAAAAAAGCCCTGCTCGTGGAGCTTGGCAAGGCGCTGGGCATCCTGACTTTCAGCCGGCTCGATATGGAGCCCGTGTGGGGCCATCCAAAGTTTTTCCATGCTTTTCATACCCGCCTTGGGATGCGGGAGGCATCCTGGGGTTTGGCGTCGGCGTCGCGAATATAGGCGGCGTGGGGCGGGTATTTTTCCGCGTCTGCAGTGGCTGCGAAGCGGACCATGGCGGCGAGATCGACAAAGGGGGATTCGATCAGGCTGGTGCGGGATGCCACGCGATCACGCGCTTCGTCGAGGGGCAAAAGCATGGGTTCGGTTTCGGCGTGGCCGGGCGCCGAAAAAGCCTGAAAATAGGCTTCGCCGCGGCGGGCATCGAGGAGCACGGTGACGGGGCCCGAGGGGACGCCGAGCGAAAGGGCGAGAAGGCTGGGAATGCCGAGGACGGGGAGTTTCCGAGCAAGGCCCAGACCGCGGGCGGCGGAGAGGCCGATGCGGAGGCCAGTGAAGGAGCCAGGGCCGGTGGTGACAGCGATGCGGGCGATATTGGCGTGGGTCAAGGCGTTGCGGGCAAGGAGCGCAGCAAGGCGATCGAAAAGGATTTCGGCGTGGCCCGTGGCGATATCGTCAATGCTCACATCGGCGTGTCCATCAGCGCGGAGCACGGCGAGTTGCAGGCGGGGGGCGGCAGTGTCAATGGCGAGGGTGATGGGTGTTGGCATGATTCGGAAAACCCCTCATCCGCCCCGTTGGGGGCACCTTCTCCCACAAGGAGAGAACGCGTGTCGGTGATCGTTTGGACTTTGGCGCATAATCGTTCGTGCAGTCGCGCCTTTTGGCGCACTCCTAGCCCTCCGCCCCACCTGAGTCCACCGCCTTGACGCTCATCAGCGCGGGGGCGACCTTGCCGGCCATGTGCCGTGATTCGCTTGTACCCCAAAAATGATCCAGCCCGTCACCTGGCTGGCCCAGACCACTATGCTCAGCCAAGGCTGGCGGCGCTTCTGCCTGCTGGTTGCAGCGGGGGCCGTGGCGGGGCTCTCCGTGCCGCCGTTTTTTATCCTGCCTGCGCTATTCGTTGCCATGCCGATCTGGGTCTGGGCGCTCGATGGGGCGGAGCGGTTGCGCCCGTTCTGGCGGCGGATTTTTGGACCGGCCTTTACCATCGGCTTCGCCTTTGGCTGGGGCTATTTCTTGGTTGCCTTCCATTGGCTTGGCGCGGCATTTTTCGTCGATGGCGGCTTTATGCTGGTGCTCATGCCCTTTGCCATTGCGGCGCTAGCAGCACTGATCGCCTTCTTCTGGGGCCTGGCGAGCGCGCTGGCACATCTTTTCTGGAGCCATGGGGCGGCCCGGATCGTCACGCTCTCCTCGTTCCTGGCGCTGGCCGAATTTGCGCGCGGACATGTGCTGACCGGCTTTCCCTTCGATCTCCTGGGCTATTCGCTCACCGGCACGGACGAGATGATGCAGCTTGCCTCGGTGATCGGGGTTTATGGGCTGACATTCCTCGCGCCCCTGCTGGCCATGACGCCGGCGCTGATCTGGCCGGCGGACGATCGGCCGATGAGCCGGCGGTTGTTCCCGTTTTTCCTCGCGCTGCTCGTCATCACCGGGCAGCTCGCCTATGGCTGGAACCGGCTTTCGGGGACAGTTTCCACCGAGCGCCAGGATGTGGCGTTCAGGCTGGTGCAGCCGATGGTTTACGAGCATGCGGACTTTGGCCGGGTCGATCCGGCGGCGCTGATCGACAAGCTGCTGATGCTTTCGGACATGAAGATGGATCCGACGGATCAGGGGCTGGCCGATATCACCCATCTGGTCTGGCCTGAATCGTCCGTGCCGTTTTTTCTCGAGACCTATCCCGATGCGCTGGCGCGGATTGCGCGCATGTTGCCCGATGGTACGACGCTCCTCGCCGGGGTGCCGCGGCAAATTTTCGGGCTCGATGGGGACCGGCCGGAGGGGCCGCCCTATAATGCGCTCGTCGCGATCAATTCGGATGGCGAGATCATCGCGAGCTACGACAAATCCCATCTCGTGCCCTTTGGCGAATATCTACCGTTCCAGGCGTTCTTTGCGCAGTTCGGCATCAAGCAATTCGTGCCGGGCGCGGATGGCTGGTCGCATGGGGATGTGCGGCGGCGGCTGATGGAACTGCCGGGCGCGCCGGCCATGCTGGCGCTGATCTGTTATGAAGTGCTATTTTCGGGCGATCTCGGCGCGGTCGAAAAAGCGCAATATATTCTCAACATCACCAATGACGCCTGGTTCGATGGCTCGATCGGGCCGGCCCAGCATGCCCATCACGCAAGGCTTCGCGCCGTGGAAGAGGGCATGAGCCTGATGCGGGCGGCCAATACGGGGCTGACTTTTGCGACGGACCCGCTGGGGCGGATTACGGCGCAACTGGCGCCGGGGCAGATGGCGGCGCTCGATGTGCGGCCGCATCAGCGGTTGGCGCCGACGATCTTTTCGCAAATCCGGCACTGGCCCTTTGTCATTGCAGTGCTGGCGGGAATTTTTATCGGGATCGTCGCCTCGCGACGCGGGCGGCGGCGATTGCCGGAATGAAAAAAGCCCCGGCTGCTGCCGGGGCCATTTTTTTCTGATGCGAGCGATCAGTGGAAACGCTGACGATCGTACCAGTCATTAACGTCCTTGGTCGCCTCGTCCTTGGCCTTGCCGTAATGCTCCTGGATCTTGCCCTCGAGCTGTTCGCGCTTGCCATTGATCTGGGTCAGATCATCGTCAGTGAGCTTGCCCCACTGCTCCTTGACCTTACCGGACATCTGCTTCCAATTACCTTCAACGCGGTTCCAGTCCATTTTCGAACTCCTCGTTTGTGATGATTGGAAAACTCCCTGCAAGCTCCTGCGGTTCCTCGGTAATTGCCCGCGGCACCGATCACGGCGACGCGATCGCGCTGATTATCCCGCATTCGCAGGGGGATGCATGGGCAGAGAAAAATTCTGACGTTGGACAAAAGAAAACCCCGGACGGGGCCCGGGGTGTGAAACAATTTGGCGTCTATTCAATGTCGGTCTTTCGCGATCCTTCAGGCGGCGCGGCGCGAGACGGGTTCGGCGACGACCGGCACCAATTCGGGGGCGGGTTCTGCGGCCTGGACCATCACCGCGGCGATGCGGCGCAGTTCAGTGATGAGACGCTGGGTCTCTTTGTAGAAATAGGATTCTTCGGAATAGCTGGTGTGGTTGTGGTTGCAGTCTTCGCTCATTCTGAGCCCCCAAAGTCTTGATGAAGTAGAGGCTGCGCCTGTTATCTTCCTTTACTGTGATGGGCTTTGGTAAAATTTGAAGCAAATCGGAGATAGTTGGGCCGGATACGCTGCCACGCGGGCCTTTGCGGTTGACCGACGGCGCCTTGGCGGCAACTCTGCCAACTATGACCAGGACAAGTAAAACCCAAGAAGAAGTCGTGCTCGCCGGTGGCGGGCGATCCCTCGTGGCGCGGCGTGGAGACGTGGTGTTCCGACAGGGAGCGCCATGGTCCAAGACGGTGCTGGCGTTGTTAAGGCATCTAGAAGCGCAGGGCTTTGCCGAGGCGCCGCGCGTCTTGGGCACGGGGTTCGACGGGGCCGGACGCGAAATGCTGAGCTTTGTGGAGGGCGCGTCGATCCATCCGGGGCCCTGGGATGACGATGCGCTGCCGGTGATTGGGGATATGCTCAGAAGGCTGCATGAAGCGGCGGCGTCCTTTGTCGTGCCAGAGGATGCGGTCTGGCGGGACTGGTTCGGACGGAAGATCGGCCGGCCGAGCGTGATCGGGCATTGCGATACCGGGGCCTGGAACATCATGGCCCAAGAGCGGCGGCCGGTTGGGTTGATCGACTGGGAAGTCGCCGGGCCGGTGGATCCCTTGGTGGAACTGGCGCAGGCCGCTTGGCTCAATGGACTGCTGTTTGACGATGATATTGCCGAGAAACAAGGCTTGGGATCGCCTGCAGCGCGGGCAAGACAAGTGTCGGGTCTGCTTGAAGGCTATGGGTTGGCGCGGGCAGAGCGGCAGGGTTTTGTTGCGCTGATGATCGACTTTGTTGTGCTCAACGCCGCCAATGAGGCGAAAGAATGCGCGGAGACGCCGGATATGCCGGCTGCAGATGCGGTGGCGGCGATGACATGGCGGACAAGGAGCGCTGGATGGCTGGTGCGGCACCGGGCACTGTTGGAGCGGGTGATCGAGGGGTAGGGCGGCGCGACGATCTCAGGATGGGCCCCGGCTCAGGGCCGGGGTGACAATCGAGTTTGAGGGTGGCTTCGCCTGATCAAAGACCAAAAGGCCCAAAAACACGAAAGCCCCGGACCGGAGGTACGGGGCTTTTCGCATCGAGAAATTGGTGCCCAGAAAAGGACTCGAACCTTCACGCCTTGCGGCACACGGACCTGAACCGTGCGCGTCTACCAATTCCGCCATCTGGGCGACGGGCGTGTAACTAGGGCCCGGCCACCCTAAAGTCAACGGGCTTATGACGGTTTTTAGAAGTTTGCCCCATCCCAATGCTTGATGGCGCTGCGATCGACCTTGGGCGGGCTTTCGAGGCAATTGACGTTGATCATATACATGATGTTGCCCTTGCCATCGCTGCCCCTGGCAAAGCTTTCGATGCCGCAGGTCTTGCAAAAGAGATGGTCGATCATTTCGGTATTGAACCGATAGGTCGAAAGGTTGTCTTCGCCCGAAAGCAGCTTGAAATCGCTTTCGGGCACCGACTGCATGACCCAGCCGAGGCGCCGACAACGGGAACAATTGCAATCGCCGAGCCCGGACAAATCGGTGGCGGCGGTATAGCGGACGGCGCCGCAATGGCACTGGCCCTGATGGTCCTGTTTCTCTGTCATGCGGAATCTCCTTCTAGAACGAAAGAAGAACATAGCCCTCAAAGAGTCAAGCCGCCGAGGGCTCACGATATGCTCGACAGGGGCGGCGCTGCTGCGTTAGAAGCAGTCTAAAGTTTTATGGCCCAAACCCCTTGTCGGAGTTCCCCGCAAATGGATCGCTTCTCTCCCAAGCTCGTCACTGTGTTCGGCGGTTCGGGATTTGTGGGCAAGCATCTGGTGCAGGCCCTGGCCCGCGAAGGCTATCGCATCCGCGTTGCTGTGCGGCGGCCGGACTTAGCCGGTGAAGTGCGCATGTTCGGCAGCGTTGGCCAGATTCTGCCGATCCAGGCCAATCTCCGGAATGAAACCTCGGTTCAGCGCGCAGTTGCCGGCGCCGATGTGGTGATCAATCTCGTCGGGCTTGGCTATGAAGCAGGCGCGCAGCGCTTTGCAAGCATCAATGCCGAAGGCGCGGGCTTTGTCGCACGCGCCGCCAAGGCGGCGGGCGCCAAGGCAATGGTGCATGTTTCGGCCATAGGCGTCGATCTGGCGGCAGAAGTCAGCGACTATGCCGCGACCAAGCTTGCTGGCGAAAAAGCCGTGTTCGAGGCTTTCCCGCAGGCGGTGATCCTGCGTCCATCGCTGATGTTCGGCCATGGCGACGGGTTCTTCAACAAAATGGGTGGCCTTGCTCGCATGTTGCCCTTCCTGCCGCTGATTTCGCCCGATACGCGCTTCCAACCGGTCCATGTCGGTGACGTTGCCGAGGCGATCGTGGCTGCGGCCGATGGGAAGGTGAAGACGGGTCGCGTCTATGAGCTCGGTGGCCCCGATGTTGAAACCTATCGCGACCTGATGAAGCGCATCCTGCGCGAAACCGGCCGCAAGCGGCCACTGCTGCCGATGCCGCCGGCCATCGCCAAGCTCGTTGCCCTGCCCTCATCCTTCCTGCCGATTCCGCCGGTGATCACCGCCGACCAGGTGGAACTGCTCGGCATCGACAATGTCGTTTCCGACGAGGCGATCAAGGACAAGCGCACCTTTGCCGCCTTCGGCATCGACCCGACCAGCATGGACAAGGTGCTGCCCGAATATATGTGGCGCTTCCGCAAGCATGGTCAGTTCGACCGCGACGCCTCGGATTCGTCTGGTCCACTCGCTGCCTGATTTTTCGCCCCTGACATCATGGCTTGAGGTTTTGCGGCCATGAGCGAATCCGTCGACATCGTGGGCCTTGGCCACAAGGGCGAAGGCATTTTTCTCCGCGACGGCCAGAAGGCCTTCGTACCCTTCGCCTTGCCGGGCGAGAAGGTGCTGGTGGAGCCAGAAAAAGACCGCGCAACGCTTTTATCCGTGCTCGAACCATCGGCCGACCGGATCACCCCCTTCTGCCCGCATTTCGGCACTTGTGGCGGCTGCCAGCTGCAGCATATGGGGCCCGCAACCTATCGCGCCTTCAAGATCGGACTTGTCGAGACGCCGCTGCGACAGGCCGGGATCGAAGCCTCAGTGGAATCCTTTGTCGATGCGGCAGGGGCGGGACGGCGGCGAGCCACGCTGCATGCGCGAAAAGACGCGGCAGGCTATATGCGGCTCAAAAGTCATGATCTGCTCGATCTCGACCATTGCCCGATCCTTGTGCCGGCCTTGGCGCCAGCGCCGGATATTGCGCGGGCGATCGGGGCGCTGATCGGGCCTTGCGATGTGAGCTTTACCGCAACCGATACCGGGCTCGATGTTTCGGTGCGCTCAGAGGTCAAGGGGCTCAAAGGCGATCGGCTGATCGGGCTCGGCAACCGGTTCCGGCTGGCGCGGCTCGCCTTCAACCGAGAAATGCTCTTTCTCGCGCAGATGCCGCGCGTCACCATGGGCAAGGCAAGCGTGGAACTGCCCATCGGCAGTTTCCTGCAGGCGACGGCGGCGGCGGAAGAGGCCATTGCCGCTTATGTCGTCGAGGCACTGGGCAAAGCCAAGAGCGTGGCCGATCTTTTTTGCGGGGTCGGGCCTTTTGCGCTGCGGATTGCCGAAAAGGCGACGGTGTTTGCCGCCGATAGCGACAAACCTGCCGTGACGGCGCTCGACAAGGGCTTTCGGCACGCCAAGGGGCTCAAAAGTGTTTCGACCCGGTCGCGCGACCTGTTTCGCGATCCGCTGACGCGCTTCGAGCTTGATTATGACGCCGTAGTGCTCGATCCGCCGCGGGCAGGTGCCGAGGCGCAGGTCAAGGAAATCGCCGCATCGAAATTGAAGCATGTCGTGATGGTCGCCTGCGACCCCAAGAGTTTTGCGCGGGACGCTGCGACCTTGCTCAAATCGGGCTTTTCCATGTCGAATCTGACCGTTTTCGATCAGTTTGCCTGGTCGAGCCATATCGAAATCGGCGCGACGTTCCTTAGGCAGCGTTAATTTTTCGACTGCAAACCGCGGCAAAATCTTAAGTCATCACCGGCAATTAGCTTCGCTTGTCACGTTGAGCAAGCAAGCCAAGCCGTTCACATTTATCGGGAAAGTGCAACCGACCCGACGATGGCCACGTTTGATGGGCATAAACCTTTTCGTCATTCACCAAGCATGGATCGTCCATGCTTTTTATTTGCTGCGGAGAACAACCATGTTCAAGGCATTTGTAGCCACTTCGATTGCCCTCGCTGCCCTGGCCGCTCCGGCCTTTGCCCAAGACGCTGCCTCGCCAGATGGCGTCTGGAAGGACAAGTGGGGCACCACCTTCACCTTCTCGACCTGCGGCGACGGCACCCAGCTGTGCGGCGTTCTGAACGATGTTCAGGGCAATTCGCGCACCGAGGAAAACCTCGCTTTCGTGAACCAGCAGGTCGTTTCGGCCGACCAGACCGCGCCCAATAAGTGGGAAGGCCAGATTGCCCTGAACGGCGGCAATGCCAAGGCCATTGTCGAGGTCAAGGACGCCAACACGCTGACCATTACCGGTTGCCAGGGCGGCATCCTCTGCCAGACCCTGACCTATAACAAGGTCTCCTAAGAGCTCTTCTTAGGTGTCAAAAGAAAGCCCCGGAAAACCGGGGCTTTTTCGTTTTCAGCAGACCGTTGCGACACGATCCTTGATGACGGCAAGCACTTCGTCGCCGGGACGCTTCCACCAATTGTCCTGGGAAAAAATCTCGACTTCCTGCGGGCCGAAGAAGCCGGCGTCTTCGATCATCTTGCGGATGACGGGGAGATCGATAACGCCATCGCCCATCATGCCACGGTCGAGCAGCATGTCCTTGGTCGGCACGAGCCAGTCGCAGATGTGGTGGGCAAAGATGCGCTTCATGCGGCCGGCGCGGGCAATGGCCTGAGCCAGATTCGGGTCCCACCAGACATGGTAGACGTCCACGGCGACGCCGACGGTTTCACCGAGGTCCTCGCAGATATCGAGGGCCTGATCGATCGTGTTCACGCAGGCGCGGTCGGCGGCATACATGGGGTGGAGGGGCTCGATAGCGATTTTTACGCCAGAGGCCCGGGCATGAGGCAGCATGGCGGCGATGCCGTCGCTGACCATCTTGCGGGCGCCGGGCAGATCCTTCGAGGATCCAGGGAGGCCGCCGACGACGAGGACCAGGCAATCGGCATTGAGTGCGGCGGCTTCGTCGATGGCGCGTAGATTATCGTCGATCTGTTTTTGACGGCCATCGGCTGTTTCGGCCGGGAACATGCCGCCGCGGCAGACGCCGGTCACCTGCAACTTGTTTTCGCGCACGATGCGGGCGGCTTCATCGAGGCCAATGGCGGCAATCTGGTCGCGCCAGGGGGAGATGGCGGTGATGCCGGCGCGGAGACACCCATCGACGGCTTCGGCAAAGCCCCATTGCTGCCGCGTGGTCGCGAGGTTGAGCGAGATTTTGCGGGTCGTCATGCCGGGACTCCATTGACCTGCAGCACGGCCTGCATGCGGGCGGTGGCGAGGTCGGGGTCGGCGAGGACGCGGGCCTTGTCGGCAAGGCGGAAGAGTTCGGCTAG
>CAJYKO010000310.1 GCA_913775215.1 uncultured Devosia sp.
GCAACTACCTGATTATTTATCAGGTCCACGAAGACGCTGTTCGAGTTGTTCGCGTGATATCGGCCAGTGTGGATATCAATTCCTTAGGCGAGGACTAAGCCTTTCGCCGCGCCTGAAACACCATCGCGGCTATCAGGAGAGCCACTATCGCCAGCGAAATCAGAGCGTTGTAGCCGGCGAGCGAAATGCCGAGGAAGCGGAACTGGACGACGTCGCAGCCAATGACGGGCGTCATATTGTTGAGCTGGTCAAAGCTCATGGGGCCACCAACGCCAGTGCAGGCCGTGGGGCCGGGCCAGAAACGCCACTCAACGCCTGCGTGGTAGGCGCCCATATAGGTGCCCCAGGCAAAGATCGCGGTGGCGATGGCCATGGCGGTGTACCAGACGGGCAGCGGCAGGCGGTTCCAAAGAATGAAGATCAGCGCGAGAAGCGGCAGGCCCCAGTAGTAGGCGAGGCGCTGTTCGAGGCAGAGCTCGCAGGGCTGCAGGCCCCCGATATATTGGCTTCCGAGGGCGCCCAGAATGGTCGCGAAGCCGAGGAAAAATGCTGCGCCGGTGGCGAGCTTGTCGAGGGGGCGGGAGGCCAGAGTTGCCATGAAAATTCTCAAGTGACGCTTGGTGTGGGTGCGATAGCCCCGCTTTACGGCAAAAACCAGCGGAGCACGGGGACGTGATCAGTTCATCGGTGGAATACCGAGCTTGGCCGCCAGCGCCATGGCATTTGCCGGCGCATGCAATTTGTCCTCGTGAACGAAATAGGCATAGGTGTCGATACCTGCATCGCGCCAGCCAGCGATGGTTGTGGCGAGATCATCCAAGTCAGCGTCTTCGTAACCAGTGGCGTCCGGCTTGGCTGGCCCTTGCAGGCGGCAGTAGGCGAAGTCGGCGGTCAGGTCGCGGCGTGGATTTTCCATCGTGTCGGCGATGACGCGGGCGACGTTGTGCTCGCGGAGAAGGGCATCGATTTCGGGTGTATCAAAGCTCGGGTGCCGCATTTCCACGGCGTGGCGGAACGTCTTGAGGCCATTTGCATCGAGATAAGGCGGGGCTTTGGCGCCATCGGCTCGGCTCGCCAGAGCGAGATAGGCTTCGATATCGCGTGGCAGACCCTTAACGAAGTCCGTAAAGCTGGGAGCATCATAGGCAAGGTTGGGCGGCAATTGCCAGATGAAGGGGCCTAGACGGGTGCCGAGGGCCAGGGGGCCGGAGGCGAAGAAGCCGGCGAGGGCTTCGGTCACATTCTTGAGCCGCTTGATATGGGTCACAAGCTGCGGGCCCTTGACCGAAAACTGAAAACTTTCGGGCGTTTCGGCGGCCCATTTCGCAAAGCTTTCGGGCTTCTGGCTGCCGCGGAAAGTGGCATTGATTTCGATGCTGGTCAGATGCTTGCTGGCATAGTTGAGTTCTTTTTTCTGAACGAGCCCTTCGGGAAAGAAGGTGCCACGCCAGGGCGCAAAGACCCACCCTGCCGTGCCTGTGCGGATCGTTCCGGTCTTGCTCATGTGCCGTCCCCCTTGCTGCAAGCTTGGCTGAGAGCGATGTGATTGGCAATCTCGGCGTGTGATGGGCGTTGGTCAGAATCTGGTAATGCTTTTTTGCCTTATTGGTCCTTATGGTGAACGAAGTCTTTCGGGGGCCGGATTGAGCGTGAGCAAGCTTTTGTCGACTGCCGCCTTCGCCTTGCTGGCCAATTCTGCCTTGGCTTGCGAGAGCCTTGACATGAGGCCCGGTGGGACGATCGTTGAAGTGACCGATGGCGATACGGTCGTGTTGAACGATGGGCGCAAGGTGCGTCTCATCGGGACGCAGGCGCCGAAATTGCCGCTTGGGCGAGAAGGTTTTGAAACCTGGCCGCTGGCGCCCGAAGCGCAACAGGCGCTTTCGGATCTTGCGCTCAACAAGCCCGCTCGGCTCGGTTTTGGCGGCGAACGCATCGACCGCTATGAGCGGGCGCTGGCGCATCTCTTTGTCGAGACGGCAGATGGGGAAATCTGGGCGCAGCTCTTCATGGTCGAACACGGCTTGGCGCGGGTCTATTCGTTCCCGGACAATCGCGCCTGTCTCAAAGAGCTTTTTGCCGCCGAGGCCCGGGCGCGCATGGAGCGGCTTGGCATTTGGAGCAATCCCTATTACAGCGTGCGGGCGGCGGACCGACCGGATGACTTGCTGAATCGGGTTGGACATTATGAGCTTGTGGAAGGCCGGGTGCTTCTGGCTGATCGATCCGGCTCTCGTGTCTACCTCAATTTCGGCCGCTTCTGGAAAGAAGACTTCACCGCTGTGATCGAGGGTCCGGCCCTGCGTCTCTTCGAGGCGGATGGCATGGACCCAACAGTGCTTGAGGGGGCGCTGGTTCGCATCAGAGGATGGGTGGACGATCGGGATGGTCCACGCATCGAAATCACCCATCCCGAGCAGATCGAGGTTTTGGCGACGCGATGACGGCGCTTTCTCTGTCCAAGTCCCTGCGCCTCGGTGCGCTAGCTTTGTCCGTCCTGGTTGTCGCGTCGTGCTCGTCGCTGACCGGGAAGTCTGTTGCCGTCACCAAGACGGGGGACAATCCCGCACCCATGGTCGTGCCTGAGGGCACTGAACCCGACGATGTCGTTATTGGGCGGCGCGAGCATCCACGCATCATTGCCGCCTATGGCGGAGTTTATTCGGATCGCGAAGCCGAAATCATGGTGGCGCGGATCGTCGGACGATTGCTTGCTGCCGCCAACCAACCCAATGCCCAGTTCCAGGTGACAATTCTCGATACGTCCGAGGTCAATGCCTTCGCACTGCCTGGCGGCTATATCTATGTGACGCGTGGCATTCTGGCGCTGGCTTCGGACACGAGCGAGCTGGCAGCGGTTCTGGCGCATGAAATTGCCCACGTGACGCTGCGCCATGCGCGCGCGCGCACGGACAAGACACGGACGACGCAGATCGTTGATCGTGTCATCACCGGCATTTTTGGTGGCGATACGTCCACGGATGCGACGGCCAACCGAACACGGGAATCGCTAGCGGCATTTGGTCAGCAGCAGGAACTTGAGGCCGATCGCGAAGGCATCAAATTTGCCGGCAAGGCGGGCTTTGATCCGCAGGCCGCGGCGCGTTTCCTTGGCGTGATGAGCCGGTTTGCGACATTCTCGGCGGGCGAGAATGCCGGCGACAATGGGTTCCTCTCGTCGCACCCCTCGACGCCGCAGCGTATTCAGAAGGCGATGGAAACCGCCCAGCAGATGTTTGGGACTGCATCGGTCGGCGAAACCGATCGCAACGGCTATATGGCCGCGATCTCGGGCCTCGCTTTTGGCGATAGCCCTTCGCAAGGCTCGATCGTCGGTAACCGGTTTATCCAGTCGGGGTCGAAATTCACCTTCACCGTGCCGCAGGGCTATACGCTGCAGACAGCGCAGAGCGCGGTGGTGGGTGTTGCCGGCGATGGCGAAGCGGTGCGGTTCGATAGTGCCGACGTGCAGCCGAACATGCCGCTGACGGATTATCTGAAGTCCGGCTGGATCGCGGGGCTCAAGTCCGAGACGGTCACCTCGCATACATATAATGGCATCGAGATGGCCTCGGGCCTGGCGCAGACCGAGCAGTGGTTCTTCCGCGTTGCCGTCATGCGGCTCGATGGGGCGGTCTATCGGTTCATCTTTGCTGCCAAGGCCGATAGCCAGCGTTTTGCGGCTGGCGCCGATGCGACGATCAAGAGCTTCCGTCGTGCCGAAGCGGGGGATCTCAACCAGATCCGCAAGCTCTCGATGCGGGTGGTGACGGCCAAGGCCGGCGATACGGCAGACAAGCTCGCCGCGCAGATGTCCGGCGTTCCTGGGGGGCGCGACCTCTTCTACATCCTCAACAATCTTTATC
The DNA here is from genome assembly GCA_913775215.1 of uncultured Devosia sp. Lineage (GTDB taxonomy): Bacteria > Pseudomonadota > Alphaproteobacteria > Rhizobiales > Devosiaceae > Devosia. The sequence goes on from CAJYKO010000310.1 coordinate 3,867, forward strand.
CGGGCGATCCGGTCAAGGTTGGCGAGCGGTATAAGGTCGTGGGGCCGAACTAAGCCTTATCAGAGCAAATCACAGAGAGCCGCGATGAGCGGTTCGTCGGCTGGCGGCATGGGGTAGTCCCGTAGCGCCTGCGGGCGGACCCATTTGAGCGCCTTATGCTCATTGGTCTGTGGCGTGCCTTGCCAGCGACGGCACACGTAGAGCGGCATGAGAAGATGCATGTGCTCATAGGAATGGCTGGCAAAGGAGAGGGGCGCGAGACAGGCTTCCTTGGTCTCGACGGCCAATTCCTCGCGCAGTTCGCGGATGAGCGCGGACTCTGGCGTTTCGCCCTGCTCGACCTTGCCACCGGGAAATTCCCACATGCCGGCCATATGCTTGCCTTCGGGGCGCTGAGCGATGAGGACGCGTCGATCGGCATCGACGAGAGCGCAGGCGACGACCAGCAGGATGGGTTTGGCTTGGCTCACTTGACCGCTCCCGGGATGCGATAGGTGTAATCGTATTGATGGGCAAAGCCGAGGCCTTGGTAAAGCGCTTGGGCGCCAGGATTGTCGGCCTGGACGTTGAGAGCGGCGGTTTTCGCGCCCTTGGATTTGGCCCAGTTGAGACCAGTACGCATCATGGCAGCGGCAAGGCCCTGGCGGCGGCGGGTGGGGTCGGTGATGACATTGCCGGTGATGACGATGTCATTGGAAATGGCCATGAGGCCGGAGGCGACGGGCTCACCATCGCGATAGACGACGATGCCGGTCGCGGGGACGGCCATGACACCCAGGAGCGCCTTCATCCCGGCCATAGTGGTGTCGCAATGGCTTTGCAGTTTTTGCTGGGCTGAAAGGAAAGCGGGATCGAGGAGGGGCAGGAGCTTTGCCTCGCCGTCCGACTCATGATCGCCGAGCGGCATTGCATAAAGGTGGGAAAGGTCGATCGTATCCCAGCCGGCGTCGTCAAGCGCCTCGTTGAGCGCCGGGGCCGAGAGCGGTGTGATGCGGAAGACTGGTTTGACTCCGCGGACGACGAGCCAGGAACTGGCGCCGATGATGCGATCTTCGACATCGGCGTCGTCGTTGGGGTCAAAGCACTGCACGGAATTGGCGCGCTTGGTGTAGCCGCCGGCGGCGCGGCGGACCCAATTGCCGTCCCACTTTACCTCGATGCCGGGCCAGGCTTCCAGGCCGGCGCGTTCAAAGGTTTCGACCGAGTGTAGGGGAGATTGGGTCATGGTTTTCTTCGTTTCTCGCCAAAACCACCGGCTGTCATCCCGGCCTTGAGCCGGGATCCATCTTGAGATCTCAGGATGGACCCCGGCCTGCATCGGGGTGACACCGCGTTGGTGGGGCTGACGGCAGGAGCCTCAGCTCCGATAGTCGCCGTTGATGGTGATGTAGCCGTGGGTGAGGTCGCAGGTGTAGACGGTGGCCGAGCCGGTGCCGAGGCCGAGAGAGACGGTGACTTCGAGCTCTTCGCCCTTCATGTAGGCAGAGGTGGCGGCTTCGTCGTAGACGGCGGCGCGTTCGCCATTTTCGGCAACGAGAAGGTCGCCGAAGCGGATGGCGAGGCGGTCGCGGTCGGCGGGTTCGCCAGCCTTGCC
>CAJYKO010000311.1 GCA_913775215.1 uncultured Devosia sp.
CGAAGAGGAAGGCGTCGACCACACATCGTTGAAATGGTTCGCCTCGCCGCTGAGCCGTGCGTCGGAGACCATGGACCGCATGCGGGCAGCTTTCGATGTCGAATTGCCGCCGGTGATCCATGACCCACGCCTGATCGAGATTTCCTTCGGCGATTTCGAGGGCATGCTGCACGCCGAGGTGGCGCAGAAATATTCCGCATTGTCCCCCGGCGAACGCGACGAGAGCTATTGGGCGTTCCGGCCGAATGGCGGCGAGAATTACGATGATGTCTCGGCGCGGCTTGTCGATTTTGCGCCTGACCTGACCCATCAGGCGGTCGTTGTGGCCCATGGCGGCGTGTTGCGCGTCCTGCGCCATTTGGTCGAGGGCGCGCCGCGTGATGATGTGCTCAACTGGCCACCACCGCAGGGTGTGATCGCGCATTTCGCCAAGGGCAAGATGACGCTGCATGCGGCAGAGAATAGCTGGGACGTCAGCGCGGAGTGAGATGGATTGACCTCAAGGTAAGGGCTTTCTAGAAAGCCCTCAACCCAAGGGGCTGCGCCATGTCTTTCAATACGTTCGGGCATCTTTTCCGTTTCACCACCTGGGGCGAGAGCCATGGGCCGGCGCTGGGCGTGGTGGTGGATGGGGTGCCGCCAGGCATCTTGCTGACCCCGGAAATCATCCAGCGCGATCTCGATCGTCGGAAGCCGGGGCAAAGCAAATATACAACGCAGCGGCGCGAGGCGGATGAGGTCAAAATCCTCTCTGGCGTGTTCGAGGACGAACGCACCGATGGGCCGCGGACGACGGGGACGCCGATCTCGCTGTTGATCGAGAATACCGACCAGCGTTCCAAGGACTATTCCGACATCCGCGACAAGTATCGTCCGGGCCATGCCGATTTCACGTATGACCAGAAATATGGCGTTCGCGACTATCGCGGGGGCGGACGGACTTCAGCGCGCGAGACAGCGGCGCGGGTCGCGGCGGGCGCAGTGGCGCGGCAGGTGCTGGCAGGCGTGACGATCCGGGCGAGCCTCGTGCAGATGGGACCGCACAAGATCGACTACAATAATTTCGATTGGGATCAGGTGGGCGAGAACCCGTTCTTCTGCGCCGATGCCAAGGCTGCGGAGTTCTGGGCGGAGTATCTCGATGGGATCCGCAAGGATGGCAATTCGGTGGGCGCGGTGATCGAGGTTGTCGCCGAGGGCGTTCCAGCCGGCTGGGGCGCACCGGTTTACGGTAAGCTGAGCGCGGACCTTGCTTCGGCGATGATGAGCATCAATGCGGTCAAGGCGGTCGAAATCGGCGACGGGTTTGGGGCGGCGGAGTTGACGGGCGTCGAGAATGCCGACCAGATGCGGGCGGGTGTCGAAAAACCCTACTTCCTCTCGAACCATGCCGGCGGGATTTTGGGCGGGATTTCGAATGGTGATCCGATTGTTTGCCGGTTTGCGGTGAAGCCGACATCGTCGATCCTTACCCCGCGGCAGACCGTGACCTCGGCCAATGAGGATGCCGATATCATCACCAAGGGGCGGCACGATCCGTGCGTTGGCATTCGCGCAGTTCCGGTGGGTGAGGCGATGATGGCACTGGTGCTGGCGGACCATATGCTTAGGCATCGTGGGCAGACCGGGCGCGAGGGCGCGGTGGGGTTTCAGCGGAACTGATCCCACCCCACAGATCTACTTCCCTAGTTGGATGAAGCGAGCAGAGCCCCTCTATGCCTCTGCGGAGGAGCCATTCCAGCGTAGCTCTCATGGCCTTCTCGCCTCCAATCATGCCACCGGCATGATTGGCCCTGCGGGGATGGCTCAAAGCCCCTCACCCTGATTTTCTGCTGAACGCAGAAAATCTGTCCATCTCTCACAAGGGGCAAGGGAGGCGCGGAGGGTGGGGCTAGGTCAGAGACAGCCTCGGCCCGAATATCCCGCGCTTCACTTTCAACTTGCCGCGCTCCTCCAGAAATTCGACATGGGCCGTCATGGTCATGCGGGCGGCCATGCGGATTTTGGCAGGCTGGGTGGGGTAGATCGTCTTGACGACCTGGCCGATGGTTTTCGCGCCTTTTGCTACCGCCGTGAGGAGTTGCTCGTTGCGCAGTTGGCGATGGGCCTTGAGCGCGGCCGCGTGGGCGGGGCCGTTGGCTATGGGGCCGCCGTGGGCGGGGTGGTAGTGGCGGTAAGGGAGGGCGATGACTTTGTCGAGGGAGGCAAAGTAATCGGCCATTGAGCCATCGGGCACGGCGACGAGGGTGGAATTCCAGCCCATGAGGTGATCGCCCGTCAGCAGGATATCATGCTCGGCGAGGCCGAAGGCGAGGTGATTGGCGCAGTGGCCGGGGGTGGTGTGGACCGTTAGCGTCAGATCGCCGGAGGTGATGGTTTCGCCATCGGTGAGTCTCCGGTCGGGCAGGAGATCCCAGTCGCAGGATTTTTTGATCGCGTTGCGCTCGAAGCGGCGAAGCGGGCGCGAGAGGCGGTGGGGGCCGCCGAACCACAGCGGAGCGCGGTAACGCGCGGCAACTTTGGCTGCGGCGGCGCTATGGTCTCGATGGGTGTGCGTAAGAAGGACGGTCGATACGGGGCGGCCGGCAATGGCGCGATGAAGCGATTCGATATGAGCAGCGTCGTCAGGCCCCGGATCGAGAATGGCTATGTGCTCGGTGCCGAGAAGAAAGCTGTTTGTGCCGGTAAAGGTATAGGGCGAGGCATTGGGCGCCGTGATGCGCGCGAGGCCCGGGGCCAGCGAGATGGCGGCGCCGACTTGGGGCGAGAACTGCGTATCGAATGTGAGAGGAGCTTGGGGAGCCATTGCGCCTGATATCATGACAGAATAGAACAGGTCGACCGAACACGGAGGCTTGAGCAAGCCTCTGCGCTATCACCCTAGAAAGGTATGAAATGGCCGTCACTTTGACCACGCCCAATACGCTGCTCGGTGCTTTCCAGCCAAAGTCCAATGCAGCCAAGCTGGCGACCAATCTCACGACTGTCGTTCTCGGCACACTTCTCATCACCATCGCCGCCAAGATCAACGTGCCCGTATGGCCGGTTCCGGTGACCCTGCAGGGTCTCGCCATCGCTGCACTTGCTGCCGCTTTCGGCGCACGTATTGGCGTTGCGACCGTTGCTCTTTATCTCCTTGAAGGCGCGGTGGGCCTGCCCGTTTTCGCGACCGGCGGCGGCCTGCCTTACCTGATCGGACCGACAGGTGGCTTCCTCCTCGGCTTCCTCGTAATGGCCGGCATCATTGGCTACGCCGCCGACCGCGGTGCTTCGTCCAAGCCCCTGACGCTGTTCGGCGCCATGCTGGTCGGCGAAGTTGCGCTCTTTGCCATCGGCTTTGCCTGGCTGCTGACCCTTTCAGGCAATGCGCAGTGGATCGACCAGACCAATGTCGTCGCCTCGGCCTGGGCCAAGGCGGTGCAGCCATTTATCGTCTGGGATATCCTCAAGATGGCTCTGGCTGCGCTGACCGTGACCGGCGCCTGGAATGTCTTTGCCGCCAAGCGCTAAGACGAACCGATTTTCAGATTCAGGGGCTGGCCTTCGGGCCGGCCCTTTTTATGTGTTGGTCGACAGGCGCTTGAGGAAGGCAAGGGTGCCAAGCTCTTCTTCGTCGAACCATTCGATGGGGCGCAGGCGCTTTTCGGGCAACAGCTTGCCCTCTTCCCAATGCTCGAAAACCGCCGGGTGGATATAGCTCGAACGGCAGACGGCGCGGGTATTGCCAAGCTTGCTGGCGACCTGATCGATGACGCCGGTGACCAACCTCTTTTGCGCAGCCTTGGTTTCGGGAATTTCGGTGCCGCAGAGAAGGCCATAGGCGCGGACCGTGGCCGCCCAGGTGCGGAAGTGCTTTGAGGAAAATCCTTCCCCGGCATGCTCGGCGATATAGTCGTTGATGTCGCGCGAGCTGATGGCGTGGAAGCCATTCTCGTCCTCGTATTTGAAAAGATGCTGGCCGGGCAGTTCCTGCATGGATTTGACGAGGCGCGACATGCGGCGGTCCACAAGCTGCAAATTCCAGTCTTTGCCCGATTTGCCCTTGAAGCGGAAATTGATCGCCTGGCCAGAGATGGCGATATGCTTGCGGCGCAAAGTGGTTAGCCCAAAGCTCTTGTTGTCGCGCGCGTAGGCCGGGTTGCCGACCCGAATGAGGCTATTGTCGAGAAGCCAGACGACGGACGCAGCCACCCGGTCGATCCCGAGGCTGCGGCGGCGCAAATCGGCATCGACCTGGGCCCGGAGGGTCGGGAGAACATTGGCGAAGGCCAGAAGCCTGTCGAACTTGTTGCCCGATCGATGGGCGGTCCAATCGGCGTGATATCGAT
>CAJYKO010000312.1 GCA_913775215.1 uncultured Devosia sp.
GCCGCCAGGTCAATGGCCGCATGTCGATGTCATCGACCCCGATGATTTCGTCCTTCTGGAATCACATCGTCGGTTTCGTCGTTCTCACCCTCGTCGGGCTCGTCGTCGGCGGACTTATCCCCGCCAATATCGGCGAGATGCCCTGGTGGGTTTTCAGCGGCGGCGCCATCGGCGTCGTCTTCGTCGCGTCGGGCTCATGGCTCATCACGCGCATCGGTGCCGTCAATTCGACGCTCCTCGTCATCGCCGGCCAGATGGTCTTCGGGGTGATCTTCGACTTTCTGCGCGGCGCACCCGTAACGATCTGGGCCTCGGCGCTCGGAATCGTCATGATTTTAGCGGGAATGGCGCTAACGCAACGTCGGCGATAACGGAATGCTAACAAAACGGGGCCAATCGGCCCCGTTCTCACATTCAGATTTTTCAGCTTTTAGCCGGCTGCGGTATAAGCAGTTTTCACGATGGTGAAGAACTCGGCTGCATACTTGCCCTGCTCACGCGAACCATAGGACGAGCCCTTGCGCCCGCCGAACGGTACGTGGAAGTCGACGCCAGCGGTCGGCACATTGACCATCACCATGCCTGCTTCCGAGTTGCGCTTGAAGTGCGTCGCATACTTGAGCGAGGTCGTCACGATACCAGCCGAGAGACCAAATTCGGTGTCATTAGCGGTCGCTAGCGCCTCTTCATAATCCTTCACGCGAATGACGGCAGCCACTGGCCCGAAGATCTCTTCGCGCGCGATCCGCATCGAATTGGTCGCTTCGGTAAAGAGCGTCGGCTGCAGGAAGTAGCCTTCCGTATCCTTGGTGACGCGTTCGCCACCAGCGACGATCTTGGCGCCCTCGCCCTTGCCGATCTCAATGTAGTCGGTGTCCTGCTTGAGCTGGCTCGGATCGACCACCGGCCCGATTTCCGTATTCTTATCAAGGGCATCGCCGACGCGCAGGTTACGCGTACGCTCGGCCAGCGCCTCGACGAACTTGTCGTGGATGCCTTCGGTTACGATCACGCGGCTAGATGCCGTGCAGCGCTGACCGGTCGAGAAAAACGCCGACTGCGCAACGCTTTCGACTGCAACCTTGAGATCGGCATCGTCGAGCACGATGGTCGGGTTCTTGCCGCCCATTTCGAGCTGAAACTTGCGGCCGACCTTGATCGAAGCCTCGGCGACGCGCTTGCCCGTCCCGACCGAGCCGGTGAAGGAAACCGCGTTGACATCCGGGCTCTCGAGCATGGTCTGGCCGACCACGGAACCCTTGCCCATCACCAGGTTGACGACGCCCTTGGGGAGGCCCGCGCGCACAAGAATATCGACGATCGCCCAGGTCGAACCCGGCACGAGATCAGCCGGCTTGATGACCACCGTGTTGCCATAGGCCAGTGCCGGCGCCATCTTCCAGGACGGGATCGCGATCGGGAAATTCCACGGCGTGATGATGCCGATAACGCCAACAGGCTCACGGGTGATTTCGACCGTCAGACCCGGACGCGCGCTTGGGAGAATTTCCCCCGCGAGGCGCAGCGTCTCGCCGGCAAAAAAGTCAAAGATCTGTGCCGCGCGCGTCACTTCACCGATGCCCTCGGGCAGCGTCTTGCCTTCTTCGCGGCTCAGCAGCTCGCCAAGTTCCTGCTTGCGTGCGAGGATTTCCTGGCTGGCCTTGGAGAGGATCGCGTGGCGCTCAAGGATGCCCGAGCGCGACCAGGCCGGGAATGCGGCCTTTGCAGCGGCAATCGCCTGCTTAGTTTCTTCCGCCGTGGCGCGAGCATAGACGCCGACCACTTCGTTGATATTGGACGGGTTGATGTTTTCGACACCATCGGCGCCGACCCACTCGCCATTGATCAGGTTCTTGTGCAGTTCGCTCATATCGAGGCCTTTCGGGTTATTCAGGTTCTGCCGGCAGAAACGCGGCAGCTAAAGCAGGTCAGCGCGGGCAAGGTCCCGCAGCAGATGGCTGGTGCCATAGGTCCAGGGCGGACACTTGGTGGAGAGGTTGACTGTATTGGTCAGCGTACCGAGCGTTGGCGTCGAAATGGAGACAATGTCCCCGATCTTGTGGGTAAAGCCCTTGCCTGCGCCGTCGCGATCCTTCACCGGCGCAAACATGGTTCCAAGGTAGAGCACCAGCCCGTCGGGATATTGGTGGTGGCTGCCGATGGTCGCGGCCACAAGCGACTCCGGCGTGCGCGAAATCTGCGCCATGTTCGAAGCGCCTTCGAGCACAAAACCATCCGTGCCTTCGACACGCAAAGCGATCTCCGAGTTCTTGACGGTCTCGAGCGTAAACTCGCCATCAAAGAGCCGCACGAACGGCCCGAGCGAAGCCGAGGCATTATTGTCCTTCGCCTTGCCCAAGAGCAGCGCCGAGCGCCCTTCCACGTCGCGCAGATTGACGTCATTGCCGAGCGTCGCACCGACGATTTCGCCCTTGCTCGTCACCAGCAGCGCCACTTCCGGCTCGGGATTGTTCCAGCTCGAGATTGGATGCAGCCCAACCTCGGCACCAAAGCCCACCGAGCTCATGGTCTGGCTCTTGGTGAAAATCTCGGCGTCCGGCCCGATCCCTACTTCGAGATACTGGCTCCATACGCCCTTTTCGATCAGCGCTGCTTTGACCTTCATCGCCGGCTCAGAACCCGGCAC
>CAJYKO010000313.1 GCA_913775215.1 uncultured Devosia sp.
CCGGGCTCGATGGCTCGAAATTGCCCCGCCAGCGCCGACCGTCCCAATTCGCTGATTGCGCCGGCCATCTCCACGCCGGTTGGCCCAGCCCCGATGATCGCGAATGTCAGAAGGGCCCGCCGCCGCGCCGGATCAGCCTCGCGCTCAGCCGCCTCGAAGGCCAGCAGCAGCTTCCGGCGGATACCCGTCGCGTCTTCAAGCGTCTTGAGCCCTGGTGCGAACTGTTCCCATTCGTCATTGCCGAAATAGGCATGCTGTGCACCGGTCGCGACGATCAGGCTATCATAGCGCTCAGGCTCGCCATCCTCGATCATCACCTGCTTGCTGGCGACATCGATCCCGGTGACCGTTGCCATGATCACGCGCACATTCGTCTGCCGCCGCAGCACATGGCGGATTGGCCAGGCAATTTCCGACGGGCTCAGCGATGCCGTAGCGACCTGATAGAGAAGCGGCTGGAAAAGATGATGGTTACGCCGATCGATCAACAGCACATCGACATCGACATGCTTGAGCGCCTGGGCCGCCGCTATCCCGCCAAAGCCTCCACCGATGATGATGATCCGGTGCTTTGGCGTCGTCATGGCGGCCTCCATATATGCCTCAAACATTGGGTTTGGGCAGCGCGCCGTCAATGCCGCTAAAGTCTACCCAGTAACGCGCTCCCGCCAGCGCTGCGCATAGGCAGGGAACCCCGGATGCGCAAGCGGCGCGATCGGTGAATCGTGCTGCTCATGCGCCGGCTGTCCACCGAACAACAGGCTGGCACCCAGGCTTGTTCCCGTCCCGTCGCCCGAAGCATGCACCGGCCGCTCCGCCAGCGCCGCCAGCGCCGCCGTGAAAACCCGATTGCGGGCTAAGGGCCCTTCGATCGTGATCGTTTGGCCGAGCCCGCAAAGGTCGAGACATTCTCGTGCGACAAGCGCCAGATAAAGCGACGCCGCTGCCGTCCGCTCGCCATCGCCCAACCCTTCCGGCGCCGCCGTCCAGCGTCCTTTTTTGCTCGCAAATGGTCCGACACCCGGCGCAAAGGTCGGCAGCGCCTGCACGTCGCGCTCGATCACGGATGCCAGCTCCGCCTCGGTGGGTTCGACGATCTTGTCCACCAGCGCGTCGAATTCGCGCCCGCCCATAAACCGCGCCGTCGGCACCGGCCGCCCAAATGCGTCGACATTGGCAAGGCTATCTCGGGTCTGGTCGAGCCCGCCGGTTTCCCCGCCCACCGTCATGGCAATTGCCCAGGTCCCGGTCGAAATGATCGTGAACGGCGCCTCGCGGCGCCCCAGATGCGGCACCAGGGATGCATTGGAATCGTGGATCCCGCAGGTCACCGGCGTGTCTGGAGAAAGTCCGGTCAACGCGGCGACGTCCGCCTTCAGGGCACCCAAGACCGAAGCTGCCGGGCGAATGTCCGGAAACAGCTCTCGCCAACCCTGCTCATCAACAAGCCTCGAAAAATCTCCATGATCCGGCGCCCAAAGGTCGGTGTGGCAACCAAGTGAAGTCACTTCGCTCGCCAACAGGCCCGTCAGCCGCCACGCCCAATATTGGGGATAGGCGAGAATGCTCGTCACTCGAGCGAAATCCTCGGGGAATGCCCGCGATTGCCAGAAAATCTGCGCGCCGAGATTAAGCCCGTTCGGCAAACGCGGCGACAGGGTCTCTGCAAAGCCCGGCCGCGCCCGATCATAGGCCTCGTCAGAGGCTTCCGGACCATCATATTCATAATCGAGCACCGGCAAAGCCAAGCGATCCCCCGCCATCAGCGCGGCCGTGGCGCCATGCGTCGTGATGGAAATCCCATAGACGCCATGCTGGCGATGCAATCGCCCAAGACTATCGAGGATAAAATCCCATAGTCCCTCGACATCGGCGTGCGGGTAGGGCGCATCGCGCAGCACCGCATTGGGCCTGCTCATCCCACCCAATTGCTTTCCATTGGCAGCGTCGATCAACACCACTTTGGCATTGGTCTTGCCGATATCGATCACAGCGATATGGCGGGGCAGGGACTGTGTCATGGCGCAGCGCTCTCCGTCGGTCCTACGCCCCATAACGGAATTCAGACCACCGCGCCATGGCTGACATGTTAGTGCTACTTGATGATCAACACCGGAATTTCGGAGTGCGCCAAGACCTCGGCTGCCTGACTTCCGAGCAGCAGGCGACCAAGCCCGCGTCTTCCGTGGGAACCCATGACGATCAGATCGGCGCCCGCCTCTTTTGCAGCAACAATGATTCCCTCTGCCGCAGGCAAGTTCGGCACGTGCTTGACTGCGATAGGCAGCCCGGCGGCGTCGCTGAGCCTAGATGCTGCTGCCAGCGTCGCCTTAGCGGATTCTGCCTTTGCCTTGTCGAGGTCGCCAATGATATTTGTCGTATCGACCATCATCATCTCCGGTCCCGGCGAAACCATCACCGAAGATTCAGTCACGGTCACTGCCGTCAGCTTGGCGCCGAGCCTGCTCGCTAGGGCAATGGCCTGACTGAGCGCCTTCGTGCTGAGATCGGACCCGTCGATGGCACAGACGATGTTGGAATACATTCATTCCCCCTTTGGCTTGGACTGGTGTGACCTTGGACTAACGCATGCGTGTCCGCTTTGATCCAGATCAGTCCATTGCCCGGCGCCGCGGAAAGGTCTATTTCACCAACCTCCTGATTAGAAAAATCTGTTAGCGCTGATGTCCGACCAGAAGCGCGGCTCTGCCGTCTCCCTTGAGACCGCACGCCGCTTCTCAGTAGCCCCCATGATCGACTGGACGGATAGGCATTGCCGTTACCTTCATCGCGTCCTCACACGCCGCGGTCTCTTGTTCACCGAAATGATCACGACGGGCGCGATCCTCAACGGCGATACCGAACGCCTGCTGCGCTTTGATCCCATTGAGCAGCCTGTCGCCCTCCAGCTTGGCGGGTCTGATCCCGCCGATCTTGCGGCGTCAACCCGCATCGGCGACGATTTCGGCTATGACGAAATAAACCTCAATGTCGGTTGCCCGTCGGACCGCGTGCAGTCCGGCAAGTTCGGCGCCTGCCTCATGGCAGAGCCGGACCTCGTTGCCGACTGCGTCCGCGCCATGCGCAGCGCCACCGACAAGCCCGTCACAGTAAAGTGCCGCATCGGCATTGATGATCAGGACACCGAAGAAAGCCTGGATCGTTTCGCCGATAAGATGGCTGAAGCCGGCGTTGCCGCGCTCTATGTCCATGCGCGCAAAGCCTGGCTTCAGGGCTTAAGCCCCAAGGAAAACCGCACCATTCCGCCGCTCGATTATCCGCGCGTTCATCGGCTGAGCGCACGGCTCGCGCCATTGCCGATGATCATCAATGGCGGCATTGAGACCTTTGCGGACATCGACGCCCATCTCCAACACATGCACGGCGTCATGCTCGGCCGAGCGGCCTATCATAATCCGATGATGCTGGCTGAAGTCGATGAGCGTCTCTTCGGCGCCGCGCCGCGCGACGTCACGCTCGCCGATGTCATGCACGCCATGGCCGACTATGCCGAAACTCAACTGCGCGAAGGCGCCCGGCTCAACAACATTTCGCGCCACATGCTGGGCCTGGCCAATGGTCGTCCCGGCGCCCGCCAGTTCCGCCAGATTCTCAGCGTCGACGCGTGCCGGCCCAATGCCGGTCCGGAGATTATGCTGAAAGCGCTCGCAGCAGTCGAAGACCGCGCCGAAGTCGCCGCCGAGTAATCAGTCCCGCAGCACGAGCGAGTTCTGGCTGACGCTATATTGGCCCAGCGTTTCAAGGAATGTCTGGCCAAGAAGACTCGTATCGAGCGCACCATCTTCGGCCACGAAAGCCGCGATATTGCGCCGGCTGATCCCGCCGACCTCGATATTTTTGAGCCGCGCCCGGGCTGCCATGCCGGTGCCATTGGCCGTCGAAACCGGCACGGTATAGCGCAGGCCGTCGAGATCGATCCCCGCCGCTTCCGCATCGGCCCGCGTCAGCACCACGGCGCTCGCGCCGGTGTCAAAGATCATCGGTGTCGTGTGGCCGTTCACGGTCGCCGCGATCTCGAAATGCCCGCCAAAGCCGCGTCGGAATTCCGCAGTGCGATTTTCGCTATCGACCACAGCAACACCTGGCTGCAACTCTCCGGTCACCCGGCCGACAACTCCCATCAGCTCATCGCGATAGGCATAACCTACCCCGATGGCAGCAAAGATGCCGACCCAAAGCCCGAGAGCCCCCAGCAATTCCGCCGCGCGCCGCCGCCGCGAAAAAAGGCCCCCGGCAAAAACGATGAGAATGGCCACGAGCGGCACCAGCTGCGCCGTCTGTGCCTGCGTCAGGCCGATCATGGAACCGGCATCGGCGGAGATCATCAGGGCAATGCCGACAGCAACGAGAAGCGCAATCCCTATGAAGATCATTGTCGTCTCTCGCTCCTTGGCTGCGTCCACTGGATTAAGGCGAGCAGCACGGCCATTTCAAGGCGTGTCGTGCTTGCAATCGCCTCGCCATAACGCCGCAGCCCCGACCGCGCTCCAGTCCCAATTGCATTCTGCGTGGTTCTGGGCAACAAGTCCGCACCTTTCGCCTCGTTCCGGACTGCCCAATGCCTGCGCTCAATCCCGCCTTTGCCGATATTGTCGAACTGCTGACGGCCGTGCCGGATGGAGATAAAGCGGCGGTAGCAGCGGTACGCGACCGTGATGCCGACCTCACCAAGCCCGCCGGTTCGCTCGGTCGCCTCGAAGAGCTCGTCGAATTCCTTGCCCGCTGGCAGCATCGTAAAGTCCCGCGCCTTGATAATCCCATGGTCACCGTCTTTGCCGCCAATCACGGCGTTGCCGCCCGGGATGTGTCGGATGTCTCGCAGGAAATGACGGCCGAAATGGTCGCCAATTTCACCAATGGCGGCGCGGCCATTTCCCAGATTTGCGGCCTCCACGAGATCAACCTGCGCGTTTTCGAACTCGCGCTCGAATTGCCCACCGCAGACATCACTGAAGCCGCCGCGCTCGATGACCAGATGTGCGCCGCCACCATCGC
>CAJYKO010000314.1 GCA_913775215.1 uncultured Devosia sp.
ACGCGCATGCGGAAGGTGCGGTAATTGCCGTCATGGCCGGCGACGCGCAGGTCCGAAGACACCTTGCCGCGGCGCAATTCGACGAGCGTATCGAAGGCGGTGCGGAAGCGGTCGCGATCATCGGGATGAACGCGGTCGAGCCAGCGCTTGATCGCTCCACGCAAGGCCCCGCGCTTTTCGCCGAGACGCGTCGTCAACTCATCGCTGACCGTGACGCGGTCGCGATCGATGTTCCAATCGAAGACGAAATCGCCCGAGCCTGTCAGCGCCAAGGCCCGGCGCTCGACTTCGCTTAGGGTGCCTATAGTCACCTGCCCTTCGGCAAAGGCGTGTTGCACCGCCGTAAAGCCCAACAGCATGACGACGAGCACGAGACCGCCGCCAACGGCCGGTTGGGCGACGTCATTGGTGACCTGACCGGAAATCACCAGCCAGGAATAAAAAAGCCAGGCAATGAAGATGATCCAGGTCGGCACCAGAAGCACAGCGCGATCATAGCCGCGCAACGCCAAGAGCAGAATCAGGAAGAAGCCAGAAAGGCCGAGCAGCGCCAAAACCAAGCGCGCGATGGTGGCGGCGATGGCAGGCTGGAAGAAGGCGAAGCCGAAGAGCGCCAGGAAAAGCGCCGATAGCCCGAGCGCGAGATGAATGAAGCGCAGATGCCATCGGTGGAGATTGAGATAGATGAAGAGGAAACCGGCCAGCGTCGTCGCTATGCCAGCCTCCGCCGCTGCCCTCAGCGGTTGCAGCCCACCGGCGGAAATGCCGAAGAGGCGCCCGAGGATCGCAAAGTCGATAAGGAGATAGGCTAGCACAGCCCAGGCAAAAGCCGCAGTCGCCGGAAAGACACCGCGTCCCTTGACCACGAACATGATTGTCAAAAACACAGCGGCGAGCGAAGCAACGCCCAGCACCACGCCACGGAAGAGCGTGAAGGAATTGACGTAATCGCGATAGGCGTTGGGCTGCCAGAGATAAAGCTCAGGCAATTTGCCGGAGGTCAGCTCGGCGATGAGCGTTACGGTCGCGCCGGGATCGAGCGTCACCTCATAAACGTCGGCTTCCGGGTCAGCCAATTGTACCGGCCGAATACCAGCGCTTGGGGTCACTGCCGAAATGCGCGCATTTCCCAGGTCGGGCTGGAATACTCCTGAGGCCGGCAAACGATAAAACGGCGCAACAAGCAGGCGCTCGATCTGCTGGTCAGAGTCGTTGCGTAGGGCGAAGATGGCATAAGCGGGATTGGTCCCCTGCTCGCTGGCTAAAACCTCGATGCGCCGGATGATACCGTCGGCATCGGGCGCGGTCGAAAGCTGGATACGCCCATCCGTGCCCGGTACGATTTCGACGACCTCGGACAAGTTGACGGCATTGACGTCTTCAGGAACCGAAATGACTTCGAAGGCCCGGGCCGGCTGCGAAAAAGCGAACGCAAGGATGATTGCGAGAACAAGAAACGGACGCATCAAGAGCAGCTAATTCCCACACAAGGCTTCATTGTGGCGGCAGTCGGCCGCGTTTTTCGCGGGGGACGAGCCTTTGGCTTTGGCAACCTCCAGAGGGGGCGCACCTTTGGTACGGGAGATTGACCCTTGCGGCAAGCCGGGCGGCAAAGCGCAATGTGGAACGTGATGACCTGAAATGGGTCAAGCGACACGATGACGGGGGCTTGCAAAGCGGAAACTGTCCCAACGCTCGCGCGTCAGGCCCATGAGCACATGGTCTTCCCAGCGACCGTTGATCTGCAGATAACGCTCTGCAAAGCCTTCTTCGACGAAGCCATTTTTCTCGAGCACCCGGCGCGAGGCCATGTTGTGCGGCAGGAAGGCGGCGTGGACGCGATGGAGGTCAAGCGTTTCGAAAATAAAGCTCAGCGAGACCTCGACCGCCTCGCTCATCAGGCCCTTGCCCGCATAGCTCTGGCCCATCCAATAGCCAAGATTGACGAACTGGGCAGCGCGGCGACGGATATTGGACAGGGTCACTCCGCCGACCAGCGTATCGCTGCCATCGTCGAGGAAAATGAAAAAGGTATAGTCCGTGCCCTGTTCCGCTTCCTGCCGGGCGCGACGCACACGCATGGAAAAGACCCGACGGCCGAGATCTGCCTCTGTCCAACGCGGCTCGAAGGGTTTGAGGAAATCCTGGCTCGACCGGCGCAGGTGGTACCAGGCGGGATAATCGCGCATTTGCGGCAGGCGCAGGTAAACCTTGCGCCCGCGTAGATTGATCAACTGCTCCGGCGACGACCAGGGCCAGAACATGATCTAGCGCTTGAGCGTCTCGCCGATGCTTTCGACATCGGCCAGCCGGCTGATTGGACCGATACCGGCAAGCGTCGGTGTCGAGCTGGTAAAAATCTGTTCGGCCACTTCCCGCACGCGCTGCGCAGTGATGCGATTGATGCGCTCGACGGTTTCAGCCATCTGGATCGGGCGGCCCCAAAGGATCTGCTGGCGGGCCAGCTGCCCGGCGCGAGCCGACGGGCTTTCGAGCGACATCAAGAGGCCGGCGCGAATCTGATTGCGCACCCGAACGACTTCCTCATCCGAAATAGTCTCAGCGGCGCGCTTCAATTCATCGAGCACCACCGGCACCAGTTCTGAGACTTCGTCTTCCCCTGTTGCCGCGGCGACGCCGAAAACGCCGCTATCGGCAAAGGCCCAATGGAACGAATAGACCGAATAGCAAAGGCCGCGCTTTTCGCGCACTTCCTGGAAGAGCCGCGAGCTCATTCCCCCGCCAAGCACGGAAGCCAGGACCTGCGCGGCATAAAAGCCATCCGAATTATAGGCCCTGCCCTCGAAGCCCAGCACGATATGGGCCTGTTCGTGGTCCGAGATCAGCCGTTCTTCGCCGCCTTGATATTCTGCCCGCTGCGGCGCGGGGGCGCCATTCGGTACTAGGTCAGCAAAGCGTTCCTTAGCAACCTGCACCAGGCCCTCGTGATCCACATTGCCGGCTGCAGCCATGACCATGTGATCGCCCACATAGTTGCGGCGCATATATTTGCGGACCATTTCGGGGGAGAAGTCGCGCACCGAATCCACCGTGCCCAGAATGGTGCGGCCGATGGGCTGAGTTGGATAAGCGGCCTGCTGGAAAAGATCGAAAACGTGGTCATCGGGATTGTCCCGCGCAGCGCCGATTTCCTGCACGATAACCTGCTTCTCGCGGGTCATTTCATTTTCGTCGAAGGTCGAGTTCTGAAGGATGTCCGAGAGAATATCGGCCGCCAGAACTACATCGTCCTTGAGCACGCGGGCAAAATAGCCGGTATGCTCGATCGAGGTCGCAGCATTGAGATCGCCGCCGACATTTTCGATCGTCTCGGCAATTTCAAGCGCCGTACGGCTCTTGGTGCCTTTGAAGGCCATGTGTTCGAGAAGGTGAGAAATGCCGTGCTCGGCCTTGCGCTCCGAGCGGGCTCCGGCTTTCACCCAGACACCGAGCGAAGCACTCTCGAGATGCGGCATGTCGTCGGTCAGCACCACCATGCCATTTTCGAGAGTCGTCGTTTGTACCGTCACACTCTTCCTCCTGAACCGTGCGGGGGCCTTTGGGCTCTCCCGCCGTGGTCCGATTATGCTTCAGGCCGCGCGGGTGCGCGCCCCGATAAAGTCTTCCAAAACACGCTGGTCATTGGCCAGCAGTTCAACCCGTTCGGGCCGCTCATAAAGATCGGCAAGCCAGGCCGGCAGCGGTGGCTCGATGCCAGAGGCAGCCTTGACCGCCGCCGGAAACTTGGCCGGATGCGCCGTCGCGAGGGTAATCATGGGTGTGGTCGAACCGGCAAGGCCACGCGCTACGCTGACGCCCACAGCCGTATGCGGATCAAGCAGATAAGACGACTTGGCCCAGGTCTGGGCAATCGTCTCGCTCGTTGCCGCTTCATCGGTTGTACCAGCGGCAAATTCCTTGCGGATC
>CAJYKO010000315.1 GCA_913775215.1 uncultured Devosia sp.
TTGCCTTATCGGCACGGGCAGGGTCACGCAGGCGAGCGGCTTGGCAGAGGATCCAGGCCTGGCTCCAGCCGGTGTGGCCCGAGCCATTGGCAAGCCGAATATCGAGCG
This sequence comes from uncultured Devosia sp., assembly GCA_913775215.1. GTDB lineage: Bacteria > Pseudomonadota > Alphaproteobacteria > Rhizobiales > Devosiaceae > Devosia. The sequence continues at coordinate 109 of CAJYKO010000315.1, forward strand.
CTTTGCGAACGCCAGAAAAAGCCTCTGGCGTGGCTTGAGCGGTGATGCGGCGTCCCGGATGAAGGCCAAAGAGATGCGAAAGGTGCCGGTGGCCGATTTCTGCGGTTGGCAGATCTTTCGACCATTCTGACAAGGCGCCATCGGGGAGGATGTGGGGTAGCTTGAGTTTGGCGAGGGCCGAACGAGCTTCTTCTAAAAGCTCGGTGTCTTGCGCCGCAGCATGGGTGACGAAAATATCGAGGAGCTCTCGGATCATTTCCTGATCCATTGTCGAGCCGGCAGACACCGCAACTTTCGATCCATCTGCGGAAAAGAACTGATTTTCCGGCGAAGTGGAGGGGCTCGCAACGAGCGCGCCACTATCGTCCTCGACCAGCATGTCGAGGGCAAAGGAAACGGCCTGGCGCCAGACGGGAAGAACGATTTCGCGCAGGAAGTCCGTGTCGTCGGGGTAATATTCGAGGCGGTTATTGAGCTGCACGGCAAGCCAGGTGAGGCCGGAAGCCCAATTGGCCCAATTGGGATCGCCCTTGACTGGTGCGGAAAAGTGCCAGATGTCGGTGTTGTGGTGAACGGCGGCACCACGGGCACCGTAATAGTGTCGCGCCGCAGCCTGCCCACGAACGCCCGCAGCCTCAGCAACGAATTGGTAAAGAGGGGCCGCAAGATCACCAAGGCCAGTCATTTCAGCGGGCCAGTAATTCATCTCGGTATTGATGTTGATGGTGTAATTTGCGCTCCATGCAGGGCGCACGTCGACGTTCCATATGCCCTGGAGATTGGTGGGCTGGCTGCCAGGGCGAGAGCCGCTGATCATCAGGTAGCGGCCATAGTGATAGAGGAGTTCGGCGCGGTGCGGGTCGAGCCCGTCATGGACCGGGGACTGCGAGAGATCGAAATCCATCCGATCAAAATAGGTCGAATAGTCCTCGCGGTGCGCTCCGAGAAGAGCCTTGGTAGACTGTGCGATCGCTGTGGTGACGCGGCCTTTGGCAAGGGCCGCAAGGGCCGGAAGATCAGCGCTTGGGCGCTGATCATAACCGCGAAAACCGCTTTCCGCCGAAACGATCAGACGCGCTTGCCCGGCGTCATCCGAATGAAGCGCTGCGACGAGCGCATAACCCATTCCGGCGCTGACTGTGCCGGACGCGTCCGGCGCATCGTCGGCATATATAACGGCAGGTTCTTCTTCGACATAGTTGGGCAGCACATTTGCAGGTACCCGGCCAGTAACGATGAGCCACTTGATGCCGCCAGATTCTAGCGCCTTGATCTCGGCGTGCTTGTGCGGCGTTTCAAAACCGAGCATCATTTCAGACAAGGGCAGCGCTCCGACGCCTTCTACACTGGCGACGAGGACCTGAGCGGGAGCAGAAACCAGCGCGCGGATGGCGACAGGGCCGGTGTCACTCTGATAAGCCGTGCGCGCTTCGGCTTTGGCGAGGTCGAGACAACGGCTATAGCGCGTAACGTCCGAGTGTGCCGCATATGTCAGCTTCAAAGTGCCCAGAGGCTGGTAGGATTGGGTCCAGCCGGGACCCTGCATCTGCCGGCTAATGGCGTCGGCGCCAATAAAATTTCCGGCAGCGATCGCTTCGCGCAGAGACGCCAGAAGACGGGCTGGAGATGGTCCGGGTTCAGACTCAAGTGGGCCACCGGACCAGAGCGTGTCGAGATTGAGCGAAAAACTTTCCGTTCCCGGCTTTCCCTGAACCGAAGCCCCCAAAGTGCCGTTGCCGAGAAGAAAGCTCTCCGTAAAACCGGCGGCTGGGGCGTCAAGTTCGAGCAGGAAACGGGATGTCATGGGAGGTCCTGGCAAAAAGATAGGGTGAAAGGTTTACCTTCGCCCTAGGTCAGAAAAGATCAATCTTACTTTGCGGCAGCGTTGTAGCTTGCCTGACGCAGTTCGACATAGCGATCGCCGCCAAGATTTTTCAGATCATCGAGATATGTCTGTCAGGCCGCATCGTCATTGATGTCGTGATGGCCAGTGACCAATTCTGCATTGGCCTAATGGACACAGTTGCTGATGTTGGTCTGAAGCTGAGCCATTTCGTAAGCCTGAGCCGCATCGATCCAAACGTTCCAATAGGGGAAGAGCCGGCTCGACGTACATAGGTCAGTGCAAATTGAACTGTTGCGGCAAAGAGCAACCCATAGCCCACCTCCTAATCTAAGCCGCCTGCGTCTGCCCTGCCCCATCGGTAGGAAGGGGACCCGGCTTTCCGAAAAGAAATCCCTGAACCAGATCGCAATCGAGATCCCCAAGGATTGCTAATTCGCCTTCCGTTTCGACGCCCTCGACAATGATCGACAGCGCAAGCGCCTTGCCCAACGCGGCAATGGTTTTGATGACTTCAGCGCCGCGCGCAGTATGCATCTGGCGCACGAAGGATTGGTCGATCTTGATTTTGTCGATTGGGAGGCTGGCGAGATAGCTGAGGGATGAATGACCAGTGCCGAAATCATCAATGGCAATGGACACGCCGATAGCCCGTAATCTTTCAAGGGTCTCGACGATCGATAGGTGCCCTCCCGCGACGATGCCTTCGGTGATTTCGACATCGAGCCGGTTTGCCGGAAATCCGCTTTCGAGCGCTGACTGTACCATGGCAACAACGTCGGATGCCACGAACTGCGCTGGGGCGATATTGATCGAGAGGCGACCGGTCCACCCGCTCTCTACGGCGCGCCGACAGGCCTCGTGGGCGACCCAGTTCCCCAGTTGCACGATGCTCCCACTTTCCTCGGCGAGCGGGATGAACTCGCCAGGAGAAACCCAGCCGAGTTCCGCACTCTGCCAGCGCAGCAGGGCCTCTACCCCAACGACCTTTCGCGTGTGCGTCTCCACCTGCAGCTGAAAGGCCAGATCCAGTTCGTTCCGCGCGATGGCCGAGCGCAGCGCGAGGTCCACTTGGCGTCGCCTCTGGAATTGAATCTCGAAATCGGCGGCATAAGCACTACCGCCAAGATGCTTTCGTCTTGCCATCGCGAGTGCTGTTCTCGCCTCCTGCAAAAGCAGAACGGCAGATTTCCCATGCTCAAAGGCAGCGCTGCCCCAACGGACCTTGAGGGCAATGCGGTGCCCCTCGATCGCATATGGCTGTTCCAGGCCTTCGATCAGAACCGAAAGCTCGCCTCCGGTGAGCAAAACGTCAAGGCCAACCGCAAAGACCTGACTTTCGAGACGTGCGACCGGCCCGAGCACTGCTGCATGAAGCCGATTGTAGAATTGGCGGATCGCCTCATCCGCGAGATGAAAACCCAGACTGGCGCCGGCATTTTCAGCCTGTTCGACCCGAATAAGGAGCGCACCAGCAAGTCGATTTTGTCCTATCCATCTCTCGGCAGCGTCAATCCAGGCCCGCTGCGACAGCGCTCCGGTCTGCTCATCATGATTGGCGAGATAAAACAGCCTTGCATGCTGCCTGCGCAGCTCTCGCCGACGAACGACCCGTTCGTCGATCAACCGGATGATCAAAAGGCTGGCGGCCAGAGCGTGGTATGGTGCCGTCTCCATTTGCAGAGCCAAAAGAGCATAAAGCCCGAAGGACAGGCCTTCCACGGCAAGGCTCGACGTCAACACGATGCCGATAGCCCGATCGAGCTTGAGCTTTGGCAGAAGCGTACTGCCCAGTAGAAGTAGCGCTGCCAAGACCAGGGATGGCCAAGGACCGAGATCGATAAGCGCGCGACCCAGCCGGAGGGTTTCTGCGGCCGCGACCTGCACCATCGCTCCCGGGAGGACACCGAAGCGCGGCGCCATCAGGAGATCATGAAGTTCGATGGCGCTTGTACCAATAATTACCTGCTTGCCTTCAACAAGCGCGGGGTCGACCGCGTTGTTTAGGAGAGCCTTGGCGGACACGCTGACGATCCGATTGAGATTGATGCCGTAGTCGATACGGAGGCTAGCCGGCAGCACTTCATCGGAATTGAACCGGGCGGCGATTGAGGGAAGGCCCGTACTGGCATCCCAGCCTGGCAATGACCAGATCAGCCCAGCCTTAAGCCCGTCAACATTGACCAGTGCTTCTTTGGCATGGGCTTGAAATTCGGGAAGCGGCCGACTCCAGCTATCGGCTCCAGAAGCGGTGCGCTGCCGAAAAGCGGCAAGATAGGCGTAGCCGCCAGCATCTTCGAGGCTCCTTGCAAAGGCGGCGTCTTCGGCCGGTCTGGATCTGGCGCTGAAATCGATATCGAACGCTACCTCATACGCGCCGAGCGCCATCAGAGAATCGAGCATTTGTGCGTGAAGCGAACGCGGCCAGGGCCAGGTGCCGATCGCTGTGAGACTGTCGGCATCGATATCGACAAAGACGATATCGGCACTTGGCGCACGGTCTGCGGCCGCGAAGCGCATTTCCCAGAGCTTGGCATCCGCCGGACTCCAGACGCCCAGGAGCGCCGTCGCGGCACATACCACTAGAAGGCCGATAGCGACAAGAATGCGCACAAACGTGGACATGGCGTTAGCTTTCGGCAGTGTCAAGCCAACAGGTTAGGTGTCACCGCCCTGCCCGCGGCCATTGCCATTGCCGT
>CAJYKO010000316.1 GCA_913775215.1 uncultured Devosia sp.
CCTCTCTGTCCGCCACGCTCCTCACGAGCTACTTCGATTTTGGTATCGTGGCCTTCTCTGGCCAACCTTCCCTGGCCAGAGAAGGCCACGATACCAAAATCGAAGTAGCTCGTGAGGAGCGTGGCGGACAGAGAGGAAGTCGTTTCTTCTCATGAATTCAACGCCTTGACTGGTCTAACGGGGTACAGGGCGCGTATTGAAATCCTTAAGTATTTTTCCCGTTTGGCTAACCCCTCGGGACGCCTGTCGACCACGAAAAACCCCGCCACCGTTGCAGCGCTCGGCGGGGTTCGAATGGGCTTGGCACAACACTCAAGGCCGAAGGCATTCTCCCCCCTGCCCTGCCCGGCCGCAACGTCGGAGGTTCGCCCATGAGCCGCCGCCTCGATCCCGAGCATTTCGTTGCGGAGAAGCTGGCCTGGCATCAGCGCATCGCCAGCGATCCCAAGATCAGCCTCCCGGCCAAGGCCGTCGCCGGCTTCATCCTCCACGACCTGAACGCCTGCGAAGGCGGCGCCTGGCGCGGCCAGGAGAGCATGGCCACCAGCCTGGGCGTCAGCCCTCGCCAACTGCGACGCCTGCTCGACGAGCTTCAGACCGCCGACTATCTGGAGATCGAGGTCCGCAAGGGACGCGGCCGCACCAACATTTGCCGCGCAACCGTTCCCAACGAAGCGGCCGAGGCGCCGCAAAAACGGTCATCCGCGACCGATCAAACCCGCGAAAAGCGGCCACAGGCGACCGCTCAAACGCCGGAAAGCCGGACATCAGCGCCACGAAAACCGGTCACCGGTGACCGCCAATACCTTTATGAACCCGTTAAGAGACTTCGCGCCGCCGAAAGCCGACGACCAGACGGCGGCACCGGGACGCCGGCGCGGCTCATCCCGTTCGCCCAGACCGACATCCGCCAGACGGTCGTTCAGATCGCGGGGGAAGGCGCGGCGGTGAGCTACTTGGATCACGCCAGATGGGAGCCCGACGAACGGCGCATCCTCTGCACCAGCCCCACGGCATTCGCCCGACTGAAGGATCTCGTCGGCCGGCCGCTGGCGGCGAGAGGCGTGTCCATCGGACTGCAACCCCGTGGTCCCGAGCAGCTCGCGGCCTGATCGAGAGGCATGCGGCGAATACACCAGCCATTCACCGCACAGTTTGCGTCGATTATGTCTTGCCCTTGCGGCGAACAGCCCCCCACATTCACCGCAGAAGGCGCGGCAAATATGACCTTTATTCACGAATTAGCCGATGGGCCCAACCTGACCTGGGACGACAGCGCCCTCGCCCAACCGCTCGCCGCCGTCCGCCATCGCCAGGGCCGGCTGATCGGACGGATGGAGGCCTTGGGCTTTCCGCTGCGCGAAGAGGCCGTCCTCCGCACCCTGACCGAGGACGTGCTTAAGTCCAGCGAGATCGAGTGCGAAGTCCTGGACCGAGACCAGGTCCGCTCCTCCATCGCCCGCCGCCTGGGCATGGATGTCGTCGGCCTAGTCCCGGCGGATCGCAACGTCGAGGGCGTCGTCGAGATGATGCTCGACGCCACCCAGAACTAAGCCCAACCGCTGACGGCCGTCCGCCTGTTCGGCTGGCACGCCGCCCTCTTCCCGACGGGCCGCAGCGGCATGACCAAGATCACCGTCGGAGCATGGCGCACCCCGGACAGCGACCCGATGCAGGTCGTCTCAGGCCCGGTCGGCCGCGAACGCGTCCACTATAAAGCTCCCGCTGCCGACCGTCTCGACGCCGAAATGACGGCCTTCCTGCAATGGTTCGAGACCGCCACGCCCGACCCGGTGCTAAAGGCCGGCGTAGCCCACCTGTGGTTCGTCATCAACCACCCCTTCGACGACGGCAACGGCCGTATCGCCCGCGCCATCGCCGACCTCGCCCTGGCCGAGCAGAGGGCACGGCCCAGCGATTTTACAGCATGTCCGCCCAGATCCGCGCCGAGCGGAAGGCCTATTACGAGACGTTAGAGGCGGCGCAGAAAGGCGGCCTGGACCTCACCGCCTGGCTGCTGTGGTTCATCGCCTGCCTCGACCGCGCCTTCGACGGCGCCGAAACCATCCTTGCCAGCGTTATACGCAAAGCTCGTTTCTGGGATGCGTTGGCCGGTCAGCCATTGAATGAACGCCAGAGGAGAGTGCTGGACCACCTGCTCGACGGTTTCGACGGCAAGCTTACCAACGCTAAGTGGGCGGCGCTGATGAAGACGTCGCCGGACACAGCGCTGCGGGATATAAACGATTTGGTTCAGCGCGCAGTGCTGAAGAGAGACACTGGTGGTGGGCGGAGCACGAGCTATTTGCTCGCACTCTGGCCTCTTAGGCGCACAAGCTGAATGCGAAGCGAAAACAGTGCCTTGGTTCGCGCCGGTTACAAACCGAGGCAACTTTGCAAATGCGCCAGGACCGGACATGCCGTCCTCGCAAAAAGCGGACCTAGGATGGCCAAATTCCACGGTCCGGTCCCCGCCGGTTGCTTAATCTTCGCTGGAACCAATCCGCTTTTTTCACTGTCAGTGCATACCGATTTGCGCGATCACGGCACCTGAGGCATGGATGATGAATCGACGGAGACACACCATGCCCGCAGACTGGCTCGACAGCCTGACTACCCACGTCCAGCACGAATGGGACAAGCGGGGTCTCGCCATACTTCTGAGCCGAGTGCCTTCACTGTTCGAAGAAGACGGTTTCGACCCTGAAGACATTCTTCAAGGCAGAAAACTGCGCCCCTTTCTTGAGAATGAAACCGCAGGGAGGTTCAAGGTTCTCCAGAGCGAAGATCACAAGATTTGGGGCATTCTTCCGGCGGACGCATCGATCGCCGAGCCCTATTCTCGCTATTTTCCTCGCTCCAGCGGAGAACGCCCAATCCGGTTTGCCCCCGCCGCCTGGAAGGCGTTCACTGTCCCAATTCCGGAAGGAAAACGACGCTGGCTGTTTGACGAGCCTTCTATCGCCTTCCAGGATTGTGCGCCCGACGATTGCCCACACATACCGCACCAGGAAAACGCCCAACGCGGATCCTGCGCGGTTGAATGCGAATGAGCATCACGGACCCGAGGGGCCTGAGGCGATCCAGGCGGCTGTGAAAGAGCGGCTGCCGGCCAAGCGGCGCTCAGATGCCGTTCTCTGCATCGAGTATTTCATCGGCGCGAGCCCGGAGTTCTTCGCGTCCGGCCAGGACGGCGCCTCCTGCCCGTGCGTGGCTCATTGAGCGGCATGGTGCAGAAAACGTGATCTCTACGCATGTTCACCGTGACGAGACTTCGCCCCATCTGATTGCCTACGTCGTGCCGCTTGATGGTGATCGTTTGAACGCCAAAAAGTGGTTGGGGGGTAAGGCAAGGCTGTCCGAGATGCAGACCGACTTCGCCCTATCCGTCGGCCTTGACCAAGGATTGGAGCGCGGAGAGGAGGGTAGCGTCGCGCAACACCAAACGATCAAGGACTACTACGCCAAGATCCAGGAGGCGTCTTTGGCAAAGCCGCGAGCCAATCCGCCTGTCGAACGGCTCGTGATTGAAAAGGGCATGTTTGCGACGACTTGGGAGGGCGATGAGCAGTTCGCGAGGCGCGTCTCCGAAGCGACCTTGGCCCAGGTTGAGCCCTTGATACAAAGAGGTCTCCAAGCGCAGCAGCTGGCCAAACAGGAACGGGCGCAGGCTAAGAGGGTTGGGACTTTGACGAGGGCGCTGCGGGGTGCTGAAGAACGGATAAAAGCCCTTGAAGCCCCGTTCGAGGGACTTTCTCGCGAAGATCGCCACTCGCTGGAAAAAATGATCGCGTTAGCGGCGGACAAGATGCGGCAGGCCGCCCGCGTGGTCACTGGATGGCTTCGAGGCATGGGGCAGGAGAGGCCCGGAGGCGATTGGCACGTCGATGTTGAGATTAAAGGCACCGGAGAACTTCGTCGCGTGGTCTCGACGAAGGCTGTGGTCGAGCTAAACGCGGCCGATGCGAAACCGGGGGACTTGGTCGAGGTCTCACGCGATGGAGGGCGAGTGCTTCAGCGAGATCAAGATCGCGGGCCTTCGCGATAGGTGATTTCGCAGCTTGATTGCCATTGGTATATTACGCCAATCGCCCTTGCGATAGCGATTGGCGTAATATACCAATCGAGCATGGCCCGACTTTCTGATCTTACCTCTACTGTGGCTGTCGCCTCGGGTGTGCCGGATGCGGCGGCGCGTGTGATTGCGCGCTCGCTTCGGGAGGCTGGCTTGGTTTCCAAGGGCGGGCGCGGGCTTAGCGCGGCGCGCATGGGAGCCGCCGATGTGGCGAGTGTATTGCTCGCTTTTGCATCGCCTGAAGACGTCACCAAATCCGGACATACAGTCAAGGTCCTCGGAGACCTGAGGCTAGAGCTTTTGGTTCCTATCGAAGGCAAGAGGAGCCACGACTTTCTGATTTTGGAGGATGAAGAAGATCGAACCGGCTTGTCCGAAAAACAGACGCTTTGGAGCGTACTTACGACGCTGATCGAACGTTATTCTTCTGAGGGCCGCCTTCCGCCAGAGGCGGAGGTGAAGGCGGCCAAGCCGGAACGGGCTAGACTGGTCGTCGACACCGGCCCTCGCGAAAGCGACCCAACGCCATGTGCCATCACTCTATCGGTGACAAAGGACGAGTACGGTTGGAAGGCAAGGGTAGTAGTCGCTGAAAGAGGCGGTGACGACCTAGTGCTCAACTTCTCGCCCAGTGGAGCCTGGCCGCCCAGGAGACGTAGAGAGGATAATCCAGGCCGTAGCCACAACATCACCCTGCCTCCAGCCATCGCTCACGCAGCAATTCGCTGCCTCAGGGATGAAGCGCCCACGAACTTTCAGCTGGATCGGGAGGATCAATGATGGCGCGACGACATCAGGATCTTCCTCTGAGCTTGCCGCCGCGCGGGCTCAGCCGCGAGGTCGCTAGCCGCTACATTGGTATTAGCGTGACCAAGTTCGACCAACTGGTTCAAGAGGGGCGAATGCCGGCGCCGAAGCGCATCGACGGACGCAAGCTATGGGACCGTGATGCGTTGGACGGCGCATTTTGGGCCTTGCCTGACGATGGGCCTGACCGCTCTGACAACCCGTGGGACGCGGCCGCGTGAAGAAGAAGCCTGCCCACGTGTCCTACTACCGTGATGTACGGGGGAAGGTGCGATGGCGCTTTCGCCGTGTTCGTTTTCCGGAATCCCAAACGACCGAAGCATTTGGCTCTGAGGGATGGTGGGCTTGGTATGCGGCTGCTTCTAACGCCCAGCCGATCGTGATCGGCGCGAGCCGGGTCAAGCCCGGATCCATCCACGCGCTAGGCGTCGCCTACTATGGGTCGGGGGATTTTCTTGGGCTCAAGCCTAACACCCAGCGCACCTACAAAGGCATCTTTGATCGCTATCGGGACAAGTATGGCGACAACCCCGTAGCCATGCTCGAAGCGCGGCACATTCGCGGGCAAATGGACAAGATGGCGGCCACCCCGGCTGCGGCGAACAACATGCTCAAGGTTTTGCGAGCGGTCATGCGCTTTGCTGTGGATCGCGGATTTGCTCGTGCCGATCCGACAGTCGGAGTGAGGATGCTCCGATACAGGAGCGAGGGCTTCCACGCCTGGACTGAGCATGAGATCGAAGCGTTTGAGCTCAAATGGCCTATCGGAACGAGTGAGAGATTAGGGTTCGACCTTCTCCTCTACACCGCTCAGCGCTCCGGCGATGTTCGGCAGATGACCGTTCACCAAATCCGGGACGGTAGGGTTCTCGTTCGTCAGGAAAAGACCGGGCAACTTGTCGATATCCCGCAGCATCCAAACCTCCAGGCATCGTTGGCAGCGCGCAAGATCGAGCACCTGGCGCTGCTCACCACGAAGCAGGGCAAACCTTTCACCGAGAAGGGTTTTGGAAACTGGGTGAGCAAGGCGGCCGAGCGCGCAGGGCTGCCCCACTGCTCTGCTCATGGGCTGCGGAAGGCGGCGGCACGGAGATTGGCTGAGGCCGGCTGTACGGTCCACGAGATTATGTCGATCACGGGCCACCAAAGTTTGAAGGAGGTGGAACGCTACACACGTGAAGTCGCCCGACGTGGGTTGGCCGACACAGCCATGAACCGCATCGCTTGATGCACGAAACCAGAACGCTTCTGTCTAACCTTCAACCGAGGGTTAGACGTTTTCCAGGGTAACGTTATGATTTATTGCGACAAATTGCGGCAGGTGGCGGTGCTGTCAGTCTAACGCTAACTTGTCTCCACGTCGGGCCGGCTCAGGCGGCTGATTGGAGATCGCATTCAGTGAAGCCGCTCGCGTTTAAGCGCCATCGTTTCCCTGCGGCGGTGATCCGTCAGGCCGTGTGGCTCTATTTTCGCTTCAACCTCAGCTTTCGCGACGTTGAAGAGCTGATGGCTGCCCGCGGGATCGATGTCAGCTATGAGACAATCCGCTGCTGGACGATCAAGTTTGGGCCTCAGATCGCACGACGACTGAAGAAGCTTCGCCCCCCCCTTCTCCACGCTGGCATCTCGACGAGGTCGTTTGCTCGATTGGCGGGAAGCGCATGTTACTGTGGCGCGCCGTGGACGATGAGGGCGAGGTGCTGGACGTCGTCGTCCAGCGACGACGAGACACCGACGCGGCCTTGAAGCTGCTCCGGCGTTTGCTGCGTAACCAGCCTGTCGAGCCAGAGAAGATCGTGACCGACGGCTCGGGTCATACCAGGCGGCCTTGGGCCAAATTGGCCTGCGGCACCTTCATTCGCCTGGCCGATTGCGGGAGAACAATCGGGCGGAGAACTCGCATCTGCCGATCCGGCGGAGAGAGTGGCAGCAGCAGCTGTTCAAATCCCAGGCTTCAGCCCAGCGCTTCCTCACCACTCACGCCGCGATCTACAACACCTTCTACACCCGACGACACCTCATCAGCCGACCAAACTTCGCCGCTTCCGCGCCGGGGCGAACGCGGCATGGGCCGTGGCTGTCGCCTGAGTTTTCGACGGGTTGGGCAAGCTGCCGTGCTCATCCATTAACCTGACAGCACTGGCGTCGGGCCTGCATTGAGCGTAGGTCGCGGGTCTATTTGGCGGCGATCCTGCGCCGGCCTCGCACCGCTTGCGGCGCACGACCCAACCCGTCCTTCTTGGCCATGGCTGCTCGCGCAGCGGAATAGGCTGGGGCTACCATAGGGTAGTCTTCCGGCAATCCCCATTTTGCCCGGTACTCGGACGGACTCATATTGTACTTTGTGCGGAGATGGCGTTTCAGCGACTTGTACTTCCTCCCATCCTCGAGACAGATCAGATAGTCGGGCAGGATCGATTTTCGGATCGGAACAGCCGGCTTCAATCGGCCCTGGAAATCTCCCTGTGGCCCTGACGCTGGCCCGCTTTCCAACGCGCCGCGTACACTTCCGATGAGCTGGCTGAGATCCTCTCTCTCCACTCGATTATTCGAAACATAGGCCCTCACGATCTGAGCCGTCTGATCGACAAGGACTCGCGATGCCTTCGTGCCGCGCCTCACCGCCAAATCACTCGCAGGGGCGTCCGATCGGATCGCGGTCACGATATCATCGTAGGATTGACCCTCGAGCGCGGACAGCACGAGCGTCCAGCCTCTCGCACTCTCGTCCACCGCGCGCGCGATATCCCTCGCGCCTTTCACGTCAGCAAAAATCTCGCCGAGGTTCGACGCTGTT
>CAJYKO010000317.1 GCA_913775215.1 uncultured Devosia sp.
TGAAGACTTGGGCGTCGCTGCCTACAAGGGCCAGGCCGGCAACCTGATGGGTTCGAAAGAAGTGCTGACTGTGGCGCTGCAGATTCACTCGGTCGAAGCGCGGCATGCGTCTGAAGTGCGCCGCATCGGGCTTAAGTTCGGCTGGTCTGGTGCATTTGACAAGCCGATGAGCAAGAAGGCCGTGCTAGCTGCTGCAACGCCGTTCCTTGCTTAACTCCAGCCGACAAAACGATCAGGGCGCCCGCTGGGCGCCCTTTTGGCGACCCTAGTGACGAAGGACTCAAAGCTCATCGGCCGATTAAGGGCGGAGTGCGACCGTGAGGCAGAGAGACCAGCTTGCAATGCGGGCACGATTGAGAACACGGTTCGCTACCTCGGCGTGGGCGTCGACGACGCCCTATTGCTCTCAGAGCCAACTGAAATATGGCTAACAACGTCTTCGCCGATGGCCACGTTACGACAGTCGTCTAAGTGCCCCATTCCCGCCGTTCAGACCGCATTCTGGATTTCCCAATAGCTGCCGGTCCGCGAAGGTCGCCGCCACATCAACAATGGGGTGGTTAGTTGTCTGTCCGCTTCGGGTTGTAAGGCCTCCGAAGCGGACATTGTCCTCCGAGACTTCCGCTCCCAATGCGATTTATGCGAATGCTGGCAGCTTCGGGGCGACGCGTCGCGATGGGTCGGCCACCGGCACGGCGGCGATCAGTTGGCGCGTGTAGTCTTGTCCGGGTGCTTCAAATATCTGGGCGCGACTGCCGATTTCGACGATCTTGCCATGCTGCATGACGGCGACGCGATGGCTGATGCGTTCGACGACGCCCATGTCATGGCTGATGAACAGATAGGAGAGACCGAGCTCCTGCTGCAGTTCCATGAGGAGGTTCACCACCTGCGCCTGGATCGAGACGTCGAGCGCCGAGACCGATTCATCGGCGATGATCAGCTTGGGGGATAGGCTGATGGCGCGAGCGATACAGAGGCGCTGACGCTGGCCGCCGGAAAATTCATGCGGATAGCGCTCCAGATGCTCGTCTTCCAAACCGACGCGGCGAACCAGTTCGATGGCGCGATCGCGCAGTGCCGAGCCCTTGTCGATATTGTGGATCACCAGCGGCTCGACGATCTGCTCGAAGGCATCAAGACGCGGATCGAGCGCGGCATAGGGGTCCTGAAAGACGATCTGCATGTCGCGGCGCACCGCGCGCATCGCCTGCTGATCGAGTTTGAGCACGTCGCGGCCTTCGAGCAGCACCTGCCCGGCATGAGGGTTGGCGAGGCGCAGGATGGAGCGGCCGGTGGTCGATTTGCCCGAACCAGATTCGCCCACCAGCGACAGGGTTTCGCCCCGGCCAATGGTAAAACTCACATCGTCCACCGCGCGCACATCGCCGACATGGCGTTTGAGCACGCCCTTATGGATCGGGAACCAGGTCGAGAGATTCTTGACCTCGAGCAGAGCCTCGCTCGACGGCTGCTTGCCCTGGCAGGCGGCGGGGTCGGTGCCGAAAGGGGCCGGGCCCGTGCTGCCGGCCATGGCGCCCAGACGCGGCACGGCATCGAGCAGGCGGCGCGTATAGACGTGATTGGGCGCAGCAAAAAGCGGACCGACGGCCTGTTCTTCGACGCGCACACCCTTGCGCATGACGACGACGCGGTCGGCCATTTCGGCGACGACGCCCATATCGTGCGTGATGAAAAGCAGCGCCATGCCATCCTCGCGCGAGAGTTCGCGCATCAAGTCGAGCACCTGCGCCTGGATGGTGACGTCGAGCGCAGTGGTCGGCTCGTCGGCGATCAGCAGACGCGGCGAGCAGGCCAGAGCCATGGCGATGACCACGCGCTGGCGCATGCCGCCCGAGAGTTCATGGGGATATTGTTTGAAGCGGCGCGCCGGATCGGTAATGCGCACGCGGGTGATGAGTTCGAGCGCCTTTGCGTCGGCCGCCTGGCGGTCCATGCCGCGATGCTGGCGCAGCACTTCGGAAATCTGCTCGCCGACCGTGAATACCGGGTTGAGCGCGGTCATGGGTTCCTGAAACACCATGGCGATCTCGTCGCCCCGGATGGCGCGCAGCGTCTTCTCATCGGCCTTGGCCAGATCGACCACTTGGCCATTGCGGCGGGTGAAGTTGATCGCTCCGGTTTCGATGCGGCCGCCATTGAAGCCCGTCAGGCCCAGCACCGAGAAAGCGGTGACCGATTTACCCGAGCCCGATTCACCGACCACCGCGACGCATTCGCCGGGGGCGATGGAGAAGGAAAGGTCTTCCACCACGCGCCGCGCCTTGTCGCCTCGACCGAAGCTGATGGAGAGGTTCTCTATGCTGAGCAGGTTCTGGACCATGGCAAAGACCTTTCAAGTCAGGGAAATTGAAAAAGAAAGGCAGGGCCGGCCAAGGGAGAAACCAGCCCGGCAAGCGCGCTTAGTCGATCGAGATCGAACCGGCGCGGAAATCGAGCACATAGGGGATGTGGCCCGGCAGCGGCTTCCAGTTCACGCCCTGGCGCATGCCATAGCTTTCATAGGGCTGGTAAAGCGCCAGCACCGGCATCTGCTCGGCGACATAGTCCATGATCTCGCCATAGGCTTCCTTGCGGACGGCGACATCGGTGGAATAGCGGAACTTGTCCCAGAGATCGGCATAGGCCTGGTCGGTCGGCCAAGTCATTTCCGAGCCCGAACCCTTTGGCGACCACATGACGCCGAACGAACCGGCCGGGTCGGCAAAATACATGGGGTTGGACCAGTTGCGCACTTCCATATCTTCATCCGGACCGGTCCATTTGGTGGTCACGTTGATATTGGTGTTGACGCCCACGGCAGCCCACATTTCCTGGATCGCCTGCGCGGCAAGCAGGCCGTTGGTGTAATAGACCGGGTCGGTATCGAAGCGGATCGGCGAGCCGTCATAGCCGGCTTCGGCAAGGAGCTGCTTGGCGAGCTCCGGATCATAGCGATAGGTCTGGGCGTCGGCGCCCATATAGAGATCACCGAACTGCTCGAAAGTATGCGCACCCGGCACCTTGGCCTGACTGCCCCAAAGGGCTTCGTTGAGCAGGTTCCTGTCGATGGCATAGGCCAGAGCCTGACGCATTTTGGGGTTAGCGAGCTTGGGATTTTCGGTATTGAAGAAGATGACGTGGAACAGGGGCGTTACCGCGCCTTCGACCTTGAGCGCCGGATTGGACGAAATGGTCTGCAGCTGATCGGGCGGCACATTGGTGATGAGATCGACTTCACCATTGGCGAGCGCGGTCACGCGGGTGGCGAGTTCGGGAATACGGCGCAGGGTGACGGTTTCCATCGGCGCGACATCGCCCCAATAGTCGCCAAAGCGCGACCAGACCAGGGTTTCGCCCGGCTGGAACGACGAGATGGCATAGGGGCCGGTGCCGACGGGGGCCATCATGAAGGCGTCGAAGTCGGACTGCTCGACCGCATTGGTATCGCCCGAAAGACCGGCAATGTAATTGCGCGGCACGATCGAGGCTTCCGAGGTGTTGAGCAGGATTTCGAACAGCGGCTCGGGCTTTTTGGTGGTGACCTTGACCGTCGTGTCGTCGACCTTTTCGACCGAGGCGAAATTGTCGAAGAACTGGCGGTGGATGCCGGCGAATTCGGGCGTCATGTCATTGAGAATGCGCTCGAAGGAAAAGACCACGTCATCGGCAGTCATGGTGTCGCCATTGTGAAACTTGACGCCGTCGCGCAGGGTCAAAACCATTTCGGTGGGCGAGGTCTGCTCCCATGCCGTGGCGAGGCCGGAGATGAAGTTGGCGCCGGGCTGGCTGTAATCCTTGAGGATCAGCGGATCGAAGGTGCTGAAATAGATCTGGCTGCCCTGGTTGCCGAAGTCCTTGCCCGGATCGAGCCAGGGCGGCAGGTTCTGTACGCCCACGGTGAGGCTCTGGGCGCTGGCGGCGCTGACAAGGACGGTGGTCATCGCCAGGGCCGAGAGGAGAGTCTTGATCATTGCAGTCGTCCTTTGGTTGCGGCAGCCGGGTTCGTTCGGTGTCGGGAGGAGCACCGTGGCGGCCGTGGAACTTGGGTTTGAGCGGCGCTCGCTTGCGCAGCGCCGGGTCTTATTTGAGACGCACGTCGAGGGCGTCGCGCAGCCAGTCGCCGATCAGCAGGACCTGTAACGAGATCAGCATGATGGCGATGGCGGGAACGAGGGAGATCCAGGGACTGGATGCGAGATAATCACGGCCCAAGCCCACCATCGAGCCCAGCGTTGCCGTGGGCGGCTGGACGCCGAGACCGAGGAAGGAGAGCGAGGATTCGGCGAGGATCAGCGTCGAGAAGGTCATGGTCCAGACTACGATGATCGGCGAAACGATATTGGGCAGGATGTGTTTGAAGAGGATGCGCATGTGACAGGAGCCGGCAGCCACCGAGGCTTCGACGAAGGGCATGCGTGAGACGGCGAGAACTTGAGCCCGGACCAGACGGGCATAGACTTCCCAACCGGCGAGACCAATCGTGATGATCAGCACCGGCAGCGAATTGCCGAAGACGGCGATGACGACGAGGGCAATCAGCGTGAAGGGAATGGCGAGCTGGATATCGACGATCGCCATCACCACGCCTCCGACCCAGCCGCGGGCATAGCCGGCGATGACGCCGAGCGTGGTGCCGAGAACGAGGCTGATGAGGCTGCCGATCAGGGCAATAGCCATGGTCAGCTGCAGACCATAAAGGCTGCGCGAGAGCAGATCGCGGCCCAACTGGTCGGTGCCCAGCCAATTGCCGACTTTGGCGCCATCGAAACCGACCGGCGGCTTGAGGCGAGAGAGCAGCGATTGCGCATCGGGACCGAAGGGCGCGATCCACTGGGCGCAGGCCGCGACCAGAAGCACCAGCACGAACAGTACCAGATTGATGCGCATCACGAGATGGGCGCGCGACCAAAGCGTCACGAGGAGATTGGGCTTGCCCTTGCGGGCGGTCGAGATGGCGGAACCGATTGGAACGGAAATCTCGGTCATGATGCAGCAACCTTCACGCGGGGATCGAGCAGGGCATAGGCGTAGTCGACGACGAGCGAGGAAATGACGACGATGAGGGCAATCAGCACGACGCCAAATTGCAGCACCGGATAATCGCGGCCGATGGCGGCATAGACGACGAGGTCACCGATCCCTTTGGTCGCAAAGACGCTTTCGACGATCACCACACGCGCCACCATGCCGGCGACCTGAAGCCCCAGAATGGTGACGATCGGGATCGAGGCATTGCGCAAAGCATGCTTGCCGACCACGACATGTTCGGGCAGGCCCTTGGCCCGTGCCGTACGCAGATAATCCTGCCCCAGCACGTCCAGCATGGCATTGCGGGTAAACCGCACGATCTCGGCCAGCATGGGCGCGGCGAGGACGATTGCCGGCATCAGGAAATGCAGTGGCGTCATCGAGCCGGAACTGGGCAGCCAGTGCAGGTTGAACGAAAAGACCAGGATCATGATGATCGCCAGCACGAAATTGGGCGTGGCATAGCCGATAAAGGCGATGCCCATGATGGCGCTGCCGATCGCCTTGCCGCGATTGAGCGCAGCAACCAGACCGAGCGGCAGGCCGACCACGATGGCGATGACCAGCGCATAGATGAAGAGCATCACCGTATTGGGCAGACGCTCTGCATAGATGTCGGCGACGGGGCGGCGCTCATAGAGCGAAATTCCCATATCGCCGGTCACCAACCCCTGCAGATAATGCCAGAATTGGACCAGCACCGGCTGATCGAGACCCATCTGCACGATCATGGCCTGCTTGGATTGGGCATCCATGCCCGGCGGCAGCAGATAATCGGCGGCATTGCCGGAGAGGCGCGTGGCAAAGAAGGTCGCGGCAATCACGACGCCGAGCGTGAGCACGGCGCCGATCGTGCGGCGGATGAGCTGGTCAAGCATTTTCCGCCACATGTGCCGAGAGGCGCTCCTGAATCTTTTCCTGATCACCCGCTTCGGCGCCGAACACGCCCATGGCCGGCAGCCACTTCTGGGCGCCCGACGCGCGGAACGGGAGCTTTACGAAGAACGGGTCGAGGCCGAAGACTTCGAGGGTAAAGCTACCATCCTTGACTTCGAGCATGGCATAGGCCGTTGCCGGTTCGGGATAGGTGGTGAAGCGTTCCGAGAAGGACTGGATGGTGATGTGCTGGATATTGTGGACATTGGTCACGGTGTTCCAATGCACATGGCCAGAAAGCCAGATGGCGGCCTTGCCGGTCGCTTCGACGGCGCGGCGCACTTCGGCATGGTCGGGATAGGTCGAAACGCCGTAATTGTTCTCGAAGTAGAAATTGCCGATCTGGGAATGGCCCGACAGCGGCACATGGGTCGCAATAATGGCCGGGCGATCGTCGGCATTGAGCGTTTCGATCAGCCAGGCGAGGTCGCCGGCAATATTGGGGAAGCCGATGCGGCCGCGCTCGAACACAGCCTTGGTATTGGCCTGCCAGATGATGAGGCGGGCTTCGCCAAGATCGACCATCTGCTGAGCGATATGCTCGCCGAAGATTTCGGCATTGTCGGCCGGGGTCAAGTTGCCGACGTCGTGGTTGCCGATCACGTGGTAGCGGGGGCCCTCGAACTGGGCGAGACGATCGCGCACTTCGGCTTCGACGATCTTGTCGTGTTCGATGGTGGTGTCGGAGATGCGATCACCCAGATCGAGCAGGATATCGGCGCCCATATCCCGCACATGACGCACGGCCTTGTCGAGCTCGGGAAGCGCGTTCCAGCCTTCCTTCTTGGCGTGAGACTGGGGGCCGTGATGGATGTCGGCAAACAGGGCAATCTTCATTTTGATCGAGCCTTTCCGGGCTGGCTTGGCGTGTTGGCCAAACCCCTATCATAGGCTCTGTGACAACAATATGAAGATTGTTCATTTTTTTGAACGTTGACATTGAGCTTATCTCAATACACATTTTGGGGGTGATTTTCGGAGACCCCAAGTGACGTTCAACTTCGCGGCCCATGCCGGTTTTCTCATCGATCTCGATGGCACTCTGGCCTCGGGAAACCAGCTTTTGCCGGGCGCTGCGCGCCTTCTCGCCGAAGTCGAAGGACGCTTTGCCATCGTCTCCAACGATAGCGAACACACATCCCAACAGCTCTCCCGCCGCTTCCGCGACTGGCGCATTCAGGTACCCGCCGAACGTATCGTTCTTGCAGGTGTTGCAGCTTTGGACGCCGCAAGATTGAGCCTTCCTCAGTCGCGCATGCTGCTGCTCGGCTCTTCATCCCTCAAACGCATGGCGCGCAACATGGGCTTCGAACTGGTCGAGCGGGACGCCGATATCCTGGTCATCGCGCGCGATCGCCAATTCACCTATGCCAAGCTGCTGGCGGCCGCACGCGCCGTCAAAGACGGAGCGCAGGTCATTCTCGCCTGCCCTGATCTCAGCCATCCGGGCGCGGATGGCTATCCGGTGCCCGAAGCCGGCGCTCTGGCCGCCGCGCTCTTTGCCGTTACCGGGCCCGTGCCGCATCGGGTTATCGGCAAACCCGGCCCGGCTCTGTTTGAACTTGCCAGCCAAAAGATCGGCGTCGCCGCCTCGCAATGCGTGGTCATTGGCGATAATCCGCGCACCGATGGCGCGGGCGCCGCCGCCCTCGGCGTGCCCTTCTGGCCGGTCGTTACCGGCAAGCTGCCGAACATGCTTCGCGAAACCGTCATGGATGTGATCTAGTGCCCGGCACTTCACTTCAACCAGGGCCGACATGTCCGAAATATCCAGTCCCGACCGTTTGATGAACATTGTCGATCGCATTGCCGCTATCCGCGCCGATCTTGCGCCCACGGCCGGCCGTATCGCCGATTTCATCGCCCGGAACGCGGCCGAAGTGGTGCATATGTCGGTGACCGAAGTTGCCGAACGCGCCGGAGCCAGCGAGGGCAGCGTCGTCGGTCTCTGCCAGCAATTGGGTGCGCGCGGCTTTCAGCAGATCAAGATCGCCCTGGCGCGTGATCTGGTGCAGCCGGTGCAGTTCATCCATGAAGACCTGACGCCCGGCGACGACCTGCCCGAGGTCATCACCAAGATTTTCGGCGGCGGCCTGCAGGCTTTGCGCGATACGCAAAATGCACTCGATGTCGACGCTCTGGGCCGCGCCGTCGAGGCCATTCGCCGCGCCAAGCGCGTCGAGGTTTTCGGCATCGGTTCGGCCGCCCCCATTGCCGAGGACGCCACTTATCGCCTGCTACGCATCGGCATCAATGCTCGCGCCAGCGTCGATAGCCACGTCCAGGCCATTACTGGCTCGCTCTGCGACAGCGACGTGGCCGTGCTCACCATCTCCCATTCCGGCTCGACCATCGAAACACTGACCGCCACAAAGCTTGCCAAGGAAGCGGGCGCCACGACCATTGCCGTCACCAATTTCGGTCGCTCGCCCCTCCTTACCCATACCGACATCGTGCTGCATACTCTGGCCCGCGAAACCCAGTTCCGCACCGAGGCCATGACCAGCCGCATCGCCCAACTCGCGGTGATCGACACGCTCATCGCCGCCTTAGCCCTTGCCGATTACGACCGTGCCGTCGCGACCATCGACAAGACCTTCGACGTGCTCTCTGTCAAGCGTGTCTAGGGCCAGGCCCGAGAGTCGGTCGTAACCTTGGGCCACGTTTATCCTGCATGTAATGAAAGTTCTCTAGTGAACCGAACCAGTGCAGGGATGACTGGGACGGGGTCGCCAGGAGCTTGGCCGCCACGGGGTGGGTTGCAGACTGGCTTGTCTCGCCCGAGATGAAGCATTTTTACCCGCTGTCGCGCCGGCCTTGCGGATCATCGCCCAATATGGAAGTCTAGTTGTCGTAGCGACCGCACGATCCTGGATGCACCGGGGCGGTCTTGTCGCTGCCGGTGGGTGCACCAATTATCTAACATCTCTGTTTTCGGACGACGCGAACTCGTCTTGCTCGTTGCTGCCCTCATGGGCCTCAGTTCGATTGCCTTGGACATCATGTTGGCCGCTCTCCCCGAGATCGGCAACGCTATGCAGGCCACGACGCCAAATCTGGCGCAATTGACAGTTGGCACGTTCCTCGCCGGGGCCGCGATCTCGGCCTTCTCGGTCGGGCCGGTCGCCGATGCCTACGGTCGGCGCATTCCTATTTTGGGAGGCCTGTCCCTTTTCGTGGCGTCGTCCCTGCTGGCCCCATTCGCCCAGAACATGGAGATGATGCTTGCCCTCCGCTTTGTGCAGGGCGTCGGCGTTGGAACCACAAGGCTTTCCCAAGCCGTGTTGCGTGATCGATATTCGAGGAGCGAGATGGCGGAGGCCATGTCGCTTTCCCTGATGGCTTTCCTGATATTGCCGGTTATCGCCCCACTCATCGGCCAGGGGATTTTGCTGGTTGCCGGATGGCAGGCGATCTTCTTCACCATGGCGGCGCTGACCACCTTTGCCACCTGGCGCCCCGCACGGGTGCTGCTGGGCGCCTACCTGTTCGGTGG